>DUSB01000153.1 GCA_012840625.1 Syntrophomonadaceae bacterium | reverse complement strand
GCATCCATACCTATAATCTCGGGTGCAATAAGCTGATTTACATTCTCAACCGCTTTTAAAACCCCTTTGCCTCCGTAGCGCTGGGGATCTCCATCTCTTAATTCAACCGCTTCATGAGCTCCGGTAGAGGCGCCGGAGGGAACAATTGCTGTACCAATGGTTCCATCTTCCAGAACCACTTCAACCTCTACAGTAGGGTTGCCCCGCGAATCCAGAACCTCGCGTCCATATACATCGATGATGATACTCATCCTGAATCTCCTTCCTAATACATTATATTACGAGTTCCCTTTTTAACCTAATTTAAATACGTAAATTTATGACTTTTAACTTTTTTCAAGCAGGCTTTTTCCAGTCATTTCTTCGGGAATGGGAATGTTTAATAAATCCAGAATCGTCGGCGCCACATCCTGTAAAGAACCATTATCTCTCAGTTTCACATTCCGGTAGGAATCTGACACCAGAATAAAAGGAACCCGATTGGTGGTATGAGCTGTAAAGGAGACCCCGGTTTCCGGGTCTATCATTTCTTCAACATTGCCATGATCAGCTGTAATCAGAACGGTTCCCCCTTTCTGCCGCACATATTCCACCACCTGACGCATGCTTTCATCTACGGTATTAACAGCCTCAATGGCTGCTTCCAGAACCCCCGTATGACCGACCATATCTGGATTGGCATAATTCACGATATACAGATCATGCTTTCCCTTTTGTATTTCCTCTAATAGCCGCTCGGTTACTTCGCGGGCACTCATCTCCGGTTGTAGATTATAGGTGCTTACCTGCGGCGAAGGAATAAGCACCCGTTCCTCACCCTGATAGGGCTGCTCTACACCACCGTTAAAGAAAAAAGTAACATGAGCATATTTTTCCGTTTCTGCAATGCGAAACTGGCTCAGTCCGTACCTGGCCAGGACTTCTCCTAAAGTGTTCTTTAAATTCTGCGGTGGAAAGGCTACCGGGGCCGGCAGTGTTGCATCGTATTCCGTCATGAATACGTAATGAACCGCTGGCCAGTAACAGCGCTTAAAACCATTAAAATCTTTGTCTACAAAGGCATGGCTGATTTGCCGTGCGCGATCAGCCCGGAAATTAAAAAATATTACGCTGTCCCCATCCTGAATCGTAGCCAAGGGATTACCTTCTGCATCTACGATAACCACTGGTTCAATAAATTCGTCGCTTATCCGCGCTTCATAGCTGTTTTGTATGGCCGCTTGAGGGGTAGCGGCTTTAATCCCCTCTCCACAGACCATAGCATTGTAAGCGCGTTCTACTCTATCCCAGCGCTTATCGCGATCCATACCATAAAAGCGCCCGCCCAGAGTAGCAATTTGACCTACACCTATTTCCTGCATTTTCTTTTCTAGCTGGTTGATATAATCCATCGCACTTTGAGGAGCCACATCACGCCCGTCCAGAAAGCCATGTACATACACCTTTTCCATACCCTGCTGCTTGCATAATTCCAGCAGGGCATAAAGATGGGTGAGCAGGCTATGTACACCACCATCAGATAAAAGCCCCAGGAGATGTACGGCTCCATCATTATCTTGGGCAGCCTTTATCGCATTCAGCAACTCCGCATTACGAAAGAAGCTGCCATCCTCTATGGCTTTGCTGATACGGGTAATTTCCTGATAAACAATCCGTCCGGCTCCCAGATTGAGATGCCCGACTTCAGAATTACCCATCTGCCCTTCGGGTAAACCGACGTCCAGACCGCTACAACTGAGCGAGGTATACGGATACTGCTGCTTCAAACTCTGGAAATAAACAGGGTTAGCACAGCTGATTGCATTATCAGGACAGGCGGGACGTTCACCCCATCCATCTAAAATCATAAGTACCAGTGGTTTATTTGCCATCATTCCCTGACCTCACGATCCTGGCAAAATCTCCGGCATGCAAACTGGCTCCACCTATGAGAGCTCCATCGATGTCTTCTTCTGCCATAAATTCATCTATATTGGCCGGTTTTACGCTGCCACCATACAGGATAGGTATTGTATCGGCCGATTGATCTCCATATTTTTTACGGATCCATTGACGAATAAAAGATAGCATTTCCTGTGCATCGGCCGCTTTAGCGTTAATTCCGGTACCTATGGCCCAGACCGGCTCATAGGCAATGACCAGACCGCGGTTTTTAAAAGTAAGCCCCTGCAAAGCGTTTTCCAGCTGTTTTTCTACTACATTGAAAGCCTTCCCCGCCTCGCGTTCTTCCAGGGTCTCACCTGCACACAAAATAGGAATAAGTCCTGCTGCCAGGGCAGCATCGATTTTCTTATGAATATCATCATCTTTTTCGCCAAAAATATGACGGCGCTCTGAATGACCAACAATTACATGACTGCAGCCGACATCTTTAAGCATAGCGGCTGATATTTCACCGGTATAAGCTCCTTTTTCGGCCCAGAAAAAATTCTGGGCTCCCAGTTCAATATCATCATGCCCTTTTAGGGTTCGTTTCATCTCCGATAAAAGAGTAAACGGAGGACAAATAACGATTTCTGTATCTTTGACTCCCTCCAGCAGAGGCAGCAATTCATTGATAAAGGCAACTGCTTCACTGGTGGTTTTATTCATTTTCCAGTTGGCTGCCATTAAGTGCTTTCTCACGTAATCACCTCAATACATCTAGGATTCACAAACTTTTACGCCTGGCAATTCAATGCCCTCCAGGAATTCCAGGGTCGCTCCCCCACCGGTAGAAATATGAGTAACTTCCTTTTCTAAGCCCAGGTCATGAATAGCGGCGGCCGAATCTCCTCCACCAATAACACTGATCGCCTGCGCTTTAGCAATCGCTTTAGCTACCTCCTGTGTTCCCCGGGCAAAGGCAGCCTGTTCATAAACTCCCAGAGGCCCATTCCAGATGATAGTTTGGGCGGTAGCAATCTTCTGACTGAATATAGCCACCGTTTCCGGGCCAATATCTACAATCATCTGATCCTCTGGCACCTCATGTACGTTTACGATTTGGCCTTCGGCTCCGTCAGCGATCTCAGCTGTAACTACCACATCCACCGGCAGGATTATTTCTTTTTGCTGCTCCGCTGCCATCTGCAATATTTCCCGGGCCTGATCTATTAGCTCCGGTTCATAAAGCGATTTACCGATATCTATCCCGCTTGCTTTCAAGAAGGTATTGGCCATACCGCCTCCCAACAATAAAACATCCATTTTATTGAGAAAGTTCTTAACCAGACCCAATTTGTCCTTAATCTTGGCTCCGCCCATAATGGCAATCTTGGGGCTGCCGGGATTTTCCAGTACCTGACGCAGCATCTGCACCTCTTTTTCCAGTAAAAATCCAGCATAGGTAGGTAAAAAGTCCGCTACCCCTGCAGTGGAAGCATGGGCACGATGAGCGGTGCCAAAGGCATCGTTTACATAGATATCAGCCAGCATGGCCAGAGATTCGGCAAAAGAAGGATCGTTTTTCTCTTCCTCTGGATAAAAGCGAACATTTTCCAGCATCAAAATCTGACCCGAATTAAGATGATCCAGTGCTTCGTGAACAGCAGGACCAATACAATCATCAGCCATCTGAACCGGTTCATTTAAAAGCTTTTCCAGATGTTTGGCCACCGGGCGAAGACTCAGCTTCTCATTACGCTTTCCCTTCGGTCGTCCCAGATGACTCATCAGGATAAGCTGTCCACCCTGGTCCAGAATATATTTTATAGTTGGCAACGCAGCAACAATGCGGGCATCATCGGTAATATGTCCTTCATCATCCATGGGTACATTAAAATCAACCCGCATCAAAACCCGCTTGCCGGTTAGATCTGCATCCCTAATTGTTCTCAATGTATCTGCACCTCCAAAGCGATCGCGGCCTTATAATCCCCGGGAAGCCATATAAACTGCCAGATCAATTACACGTAAGGAGTAAGCCCATTCGTTATCGTACCAGGCGATAACCTTGGCCAGCTTATCATCCATGACCATGGTTAAGGGTCCATCAACCACACTGGAACATGGCTCTCCATTGTAATCACGGGAAACTAAAGGCTCTTCTGTATACTTGAGAATGCCTTTCATGCTGCCCGCGGCTGCTTTTTTATAGGCATTATTAATGGCTTCCACACTGGCAGGTTTTTCTAATTCTACAGTCAGATCTACCAGTGAAACATTGGGGGTAGGAACACGAACTGCCATCCCGTCCAATTTCCCCTGCAAGGCCGGAATCACTAGGCCCACTGCAGAAGCAGCCCCGGTGGTGGTAGGAATGATAGACTCAAAGGCTGCCCGGGCACGCCGCAGATCATTATGATCCATATCCAGCACACGCTGGTCATTGGTGGCGGAATGAATGGTGGTCATCATACCTTTAACTATACCGAATTCATCCAGGAGAACTTTGGCCGCAGGTGCCAGGCAGTTGGTGGTACAGGAAGCATTAGAGACAATATCATGCCTGGAGGGATCATACAATTCCTGATTAACTCCCATCACCACTGTCAGCTCTACTTCTTTGCCGGGTGCAGTGATGATGACTTTCCTGGCGCCGGCTTTTAAATGTTTGGCCGCTTTATCACGGGTGCGAAATTTGCCTGTGCCTTCGATAGCAATATCCACTCCCATATCTTTCCAGGGGAGCTTTTCCGGATCCTTTTCCGACAGATACCGAAAACGCTTCCCATCGACTTCAATGATATCGCCATTTACTTTGACGTCGCCCTGGTAGGTTCCATGAATGGAATCATATTTAAATAAATGTGCCCCTCTTTCTGGATCCCCCAGATCGTTCACAGCTACTAATTCTACGTCATCACGCTTGAGAGCCCCCCTGGCAACCAGGCGACCAATTCTACCAAACCCATTAATCGCAATCTTTACTGCCATGTATAAACGCTTCCTTTCCATTAATAATTTTATAGGCCGCTCCTTCATCCGTAATCAGAACATTTTCCTGACCACTGCATAACACGGCTTCTATAGCTTCAGCTTTGTTGCTTCCACCTGCAACGGCTACAATGGTTTGGATCCTTCCCAGATCCGAACGTTCCAGACCCAGGCCTGGAACTTCAAAAATTATTTTGCCCCATCGGTCGTAATAATATCGAAGAGCTTCGCCTCTGGCCTGGTTTTCTTGCAAAAAATGAACTTCATCAGGGGTAAGGCTACGCCGGTAAGCCATTTCCATCGCCGGTCCAATACCATGAACCAGGATATTGGCCGATTTGATGATCTGAATGACCTCACTGATGTGAATGTCCTTTTTCAGCGCTTCGGCCGTACTCTCTTCAAGATTATCGGGGATATGTAAGAGTCTGTACTGAGCACCCAAGCGATTAGCTATGGTAGCGGCTATAGTGTTGGCCTGTGTTTCTACCTCTTCACCCAGACCACCGCGCGCCGGCACCACAATTGATCCGCTTACATCGATTCCGGGGCGAATGGATTGCGCCATTCCTGCCAGGGTGGTTCCTCCCGTTACCGCCAGAATACAATCAGGGTAGAGGATTTTACGCAGATACTCAGCCGCCGCCCGGCTCAAATCCTGCTGGGTAAACTCGTCGATCATGGAATCACCTGGTACAATCACCACTTCATCCAGCTCAAAACGATCCTTGATCTGCATGGCCAATGTATGAATATTAAAAAGCCACGGCAAGATTTCATCGATTTCCCGCAGCATATCCTCACCACCGGGGGTGATAAAGATCCCGGCCGGCGTGGTTTCTACTGCACCTCTCGCTTTCAAGTAATCAACCTCAGAGCGCACCAGACGTTCCGGATAGCCCAGCGCCTTACCCAGCTGACGGCGACCAACCGGCTGCTGGTAGAAGATCTGCCGCAGAACCCGGTAGCGCGTCTCCATAATCTCCATTGTCTCTGGTGCGAAACGCCCAATAATAGCCAGTAAGCGATTCATATATCCTGACACCCTTTGTTCATCATGCCCCCCGAAGGGACGCTGTTGCCCCGCAGGGACAAAATTGTCCCATACGACTAAAAAAAATACATTAATAAGAGTCTTACCATCAATATTATAGCACTATTATTAGAAAATGATGCATATATGTGTGAAATTTTTCTTTTAAAGTGCTATAAAGATTTTAATAGAGCATACTCAATCATACCGTTTGCGCGCTACAGTGGACAGTATCCCCATTTCCTGCCGGTACTTGGCTACGGTTCTTCGGGAAATTTGAACGCCTTTTTGCTTGAGGATTTCAGTAATGGCCTGATCACTCAAGGGATTGGCTGCATCTTCCTGCGCCACCAGATCTTCAATCAGGCTTTTGATACTGCGCGATGATATTTTCTCGCGGCCCATACAGCTTTCTATGCCACCGCTAAAGAAAAATTTAAGTTCATACAAACCCTGAGGAGTCTGCATATATTTGTTGGATGTGGCACGGCTGACGGTGGATTCATGTACTTCTACCATATCTGCCACCTGTTTTAAATTCAGCGGCTTGAGGTAGTGAATACCCCGATCCAGAAAGTCTCTCTGGATGTCGACAATGCAGCGCGATACTTTATACAGGGTCATACGGCGCTGTTCAATGCTTTTTATCAGCCAGACAGCAGAGCCCATCTTTTCCTCCAGATATTTGCGCGCATCACAGGAAAAAGCGTCTGGTTTTCTGAGCATATCGGCATACATCTGATTAACCATCAGACGAGGAAATCCGGTGTCATTTACCACCACCAGATATTCCCCTTCTACCTTTTCAACAATAATATCGGGGATAATGTATTTAATATCATCCGTACTGCTGAATTGAAGCCCCGGTTTGGGATCCAGGGTACGAATTAAATCGCCAACCTCCTGTACCCGATATACTGTGGTATCCAGCGCCCGGGCAATCTTGTTAATACGCCCACGGGCCAGGTCATCCAGATGATCGCGGATAATCGCCTCGGCCAGTGGATCTTCCTTTCCATACTGCCGCAGCTGTATTAAAAGACATTCCGCCAGATCTCGAGCTCCAATTCCATGGGGATGAAAGGATTGTATAATATGCAGAATGTCCTCCACCCGCTGAATATCGACTCCGGTACTGGTCGCCACGTCTTCCAGGGATGTAGACAGGTATCCTTCAGCGTCAATGCTGCCGATCAAGTAGTACCCCACCGCCTGCTCCTCGGCATTCAAGCAGATCATCTGCAGCTGAAACTGCAAATGGTCGTACAGTGAAGGCTTGCTGCTGAGAAAGTTATCAAAGGATTTCTCCTCGGAATCCTTTTGTGAAATCCCTATATCCCGGTCATTGAAATATTCCAGCCAATCTTCTGTTTTATCTTCATTTTTATCCTCAATCTCATCTGTTTCAAGTTCAGCATTTTCTTCTACTGCTTCTTCCAGTAATGGGTTTTCCTGTAATTCCTGCTGCACATACTGGCTCAGTTCCAGAGTTGACATCTGCAAAATAGCAATAGCCTGACGCAGCTCTGGAGTCATCATTAGTTTTTGCTGTTGTTCAACAAATAGATCGTGAGTCAGCCGCATACAAGTCCCTCGCTTTTCAGTATGCCTAGTACCGCTGGTGCTTCCATGAGGAAAGCAGTTCGGGTTATCTACCTATAAAGGTATTTACCCGGTATAATTATCCATAATCCAGTTCTATGTATCCTGCAAACGTTCCTGTGCATATTCCTCCAGTTTCCGCATACGGTAGGCTACTCCTGATTTGCTCAAAGGCGGATCCAGTAAAGTTCCCAGTTCGCGAAGAGTACTATCGGGATGTTCAATACGCAACAAAGCTAGTTCTCTGAAGTTATGAGGTAATCCTTTTATGCCTTCTTTTTCTATTAACTGTTCGATTAGCTCGACCTGTCGTACCGATGCATCCACCATACGAGCCAGGTTAGCAGTCTCACAATTAACCTGACGATTGACCTGGTTGCGTACTGATTTTATTATACGTACGTTTTCAAACTCTAGCAAGGCACTGCTGGCACCAACCAGGCGGAGAAAATCTACGATAGCCTCACTCTCTTTTATGTAGAGGACCAGCAGCCCATTTTTTCGTTCACTCAGGCGCGCCTCTATATGGAAGCGGGATAGTATTTTTTGTACCTGCAGCGGAAGTCTTGCCTCACTAAAAACCATTTCCAGATGATAGGTACCTTCCGGCCGATTAATGGAACCCCGGCTGATAAAAACCCCGCGAATATAGGCACGGCGGCAGCAATTTTTCCTTATATGTCCTGCCCGGGGTTCCTGACGTATTATTCCATGTTGATCCATCAAGCCCAGATCACCTAATATCCAATTTTGCTCAGGAAGAATGCGTACTGTAACCAAATAAACACGGGTTTTACGAAACCGTCTGTTTTCGCGCATTGATACCGTTGGTTGTATTTCATAAAGATTTTTCATTAAGCGATAAACCTTGCGGGCCGCAGCCGCACTATCCATCTCCACCTGCAGGATATAAGCCCCCACAGGATCTGTTTGCAGGTTCCCTTTTAAGGCAACCATGGCAGATAATTCCGCCTTCTGGCAACAGCTTTTTTCGGGAATGATACGTGCCAGTTCATTACGTACATCATTGGAGAAGCTCATGTACCCTGTAACCTCCGTTTATATCTTGGGATGGACCATCATGATTCACGGCAGCTTATAGAATGATGCACAATATCCAGAACTGTACCCGCCAGTTTAGCAGAATCATGCCAGGCCACATCATTATCCGCTACCAGATCAGCTTCAACAACTTTGATACCCATGGATTCAATCTCTTCACGAGTACTTTGTACGGGCATGGCCTGTTCTTCCTGGTAACGCTTCAAACGCTCATCATCAATGCTGCCTGTATTTACAACCACATAATCAATTGCGGGCTGATTTAAATAGGATAAAATCACCCGTATGTGATCACAAACTGTAAAATCATCCGTTTCACCCTGCTCGGTCATAATATTGCTTACATAGATCTTCACCGCGCTGGAATCGGTAATCGCAGCTGCCACACCTTTGACCAGAAGGTTAGGTACAATACTGGTATATAGACTGCCCGGTCCGAGTATAATGGCGTCAGCATCCAGAATCGCCTCAATGGTTGCTGGTACCGGGTGACAGTCATCGGGAATAAGATAAAGCTGCTCAATCCTGCCGTTATATTCACGGATGGCAGTTTCTCCGATAATAGACTTCCCATCCTCCATACGGGCTCCTAATACAACCTGTTCAAGGGTAGATGGAATCACCTGACCTTTGACCGCCAGGACCTTGCTAACTTCTTTGATGGCGGAAGTAAAATCCCCCGTAATTTCTGACATGGCAACCAGTAAAAGATTGCCCAGATTATGCCCTTTGATCCCTTCACCGCGTTGAAAGCGATGCTGAAAAATCTTATCCATCAAGGTCTCTGTTTCCGCCAGAGCCACCAGACAATTGCGAATGTCTCCCGGGGGTAAAACCCCCAGTTCCGAACGAAGCCGCCCTGAACTGCCTCCATCATCTGTAACGGTAACGATGGCGCTCAGGTCAGCAGCATGGTTTTTCAAGCCCTTTAATAGAACGGATATCCCGGTCCCTCCACCGATGACGACAATTCTAGGTACTCTAACCATAGGCATTAAGCCTCCATTTTATATCTGGGTAAATCTCTATGCAAAATTACTGTATTATATCCTGCTTTTTTCAGATGTTCTCCCACATAATCTGCCAGAACTACAGAGCGGTGCTGCCCTCCGGTGCAGCCAATGGATATAGCCAGATTGGTTTTTCCTTCCTGAATATAATAGGGGATAAGAAAGCGCAGTAAATTTAAAAAGCGCCGGGAAAACGAGCGTGTCACAGCAGCACCAAGAACATAATCAATCACCATCTGATCTTTACCGGTCATAGAGCGCATCTGCGGATCATAAAAAGGATTCGGTAAAAAGCGAACATCCATGATGATATCCGAATCCATGGGAATGCCTAATTTGTAACCAAAAGAAAGCACATTAACCGTAAAGCCCCCGGTACGACTGGCACTGAAAAGATCGGTTAATTTATCTTTTAATTCTCTGGGAGTCAGATCACTGGTATTAATAATCAAATTAGCTCTACCGCGTAGCTCTTCCAGCATAGAGCGTTCTTTCTGTATGGCTTCAACCAGTCTGGAGCTCGGTGCCAGGGGATGCCGACGCCGTGATTCTTTAAATCTTTGCACCAGCACTTCATCGGAAGCCTCTAAAAAGATAATTTCATAGGCGATGCCGTTTTGTTCCAGCTCGCGCAGGGAAGCGAAAAGATCCTGGAAAAAGTCCCCTCCACGTACATCTATGACTAGTGCAACGCGATCTATCTTTCCCTGTGACTGCATAGCAAGTTCAATAAATTTGTACATTAAGGCTGGCGGCAGGTTATCAACACAGTAATAACCCATAT
>DUSB01000152.1 GCA_012840625.1 Syntrophomonadaceae bacterium | reverse complement strand
CAAATGCCAGGTGAACCCAGTATTTTTTATGGCAATCTAAGCCCGGAACAGGCCGAAGAGATCGTGAACTTTCATATTGCTAAAGGGGAAGTATGCTCTGATTATGTATTGGCACAGAATTCAAGGGGGGTTGTTCCCCTTCCTCTTATACCGGAGTTGAGTGAGATTCCCTTTTATGAAAAGCAAAGCAAAAATGTTCTGGCAAGATGTGGGGTAATTGATCCAGATAAGCTGGAAGATTATATTATCATGGATGGTTATATGGGTCTGGAAAAGGTTTTAAGCCAGATGAATCCCATTGATGTTGTGAACGAGATAAAGGCATCAGGCCTTCGGGGGCGGGGCGGCGGTGGCTTTCCGACTGGCCGGAAATGGGAAGCAGCTTATCAATCTCCGGGACCTAAAAAATACGTAGTTTGCAATGCTGATGAAGGGGATCCGGGTGCCTTTATGGATCGCAGTATACTAGAAGGTGATCCTCATAATCTGTTGGAGGGCATGGCTATCTGCGGATATGCAATAGGAGCCGATGAAGGTTATATCTATGTTCGTGCAGAATATCCCCTGGCTATTAAGCGTTTAGAAAAAGCCATTCATGATGCCGAAGAACTTGGCTTACTGGGGCAGAATATCATGGGTAGCGATTTTAGTTTTGATATTCATATTGCAGTTGGTGCGGGGGCTTTTGTTTGTGGTGAAGAAACGGCTTTATTGCATTCAATAGAAGGGAAACGGGGTATGCCTAGAGTACGTCCTCCGTATCCTGCTGAATCAGGTCTATGGGGAAAGCCTACTAATATTAACAACGTGGAGACCTATGCCAATGTAGCCGCAATAATTCGTCAGGGAGCCGCATGGTTTGCTTCTATCGGAACTGAAAATAGTAAGGGATCGAAAGTATTTGCTCTCACCGGTAGGGTTAATCGCACCGGACTGGCTGAGGTACCTATAGGTATCAGCCTAAGAGAAATTGTTTTTCATCTTGCGGGTGGTATACAAAATGACCGTAGCTTCAAGGCGATTCAGATTGGGGGGCCATCGGGCGGGTGCCTTCCGGCATCCTTATTAGATACTCGGGTTGATTATGATTCGCTTATAGAATTGGGTGCCATGATGGGATCAGGTGGATTGGTGGTTATGGACGAGGAAACCTGCATGGTGGATGTGGCCCGCTATTTTCTTCAATTTACGCAGGAAGAATCCTGTGGGAAATGTACCCCCTGTCGCGAAGGAACCAAACGGATGCTGGAGATTCTGGAGCGCATCTGTGCTGGGGAAGGCGTAGCTGAAGACCTGGATACTTTAGAACGTTTAGCGCAAACCATCAAGATGACTTCATTATGTGGCTTGGGTCAATCGGCACCAAATCCAGTACTGGCAACCTTACGATATTTCAGGGAAGAATATGAAAGTCATATTTATGACCAGCGATGTCCAGCTGGAGTATGCAGCAATCTGCTAGTTTATAAAATTGATCCTGATAAATGCAAGGGTTGTACCTTATGCCAGAATGTTTGTCCGGTTGAAGCTATCATTGGCGAAAAGAAACAGCCGCATTATATTGATCAAGAAAAATGTATACACTGTGGAACATGTATTGCTAAGTGTACCTTTGATGCAATTTATAAAGGCTGATTTAAATCAGCTGGCAATAGAAAATTAAGAATTCCAATGCCACTTTAACTTAACCCCGGATAAATCCATGATTTATCCGGGGTTTTTTTTACCCACCTTACTCCAATTATTCATTTTATTGATAATAATTATGTATAAGAATTAAAATTATGAAAAAAACAAATAGAAGCAGCAGGAATTTCATTTGCGCTATAGTATTATAATAATATAGCGTTTTTATCACAATCAGATATAATTTATGGAACCATGCTAAAAGAACTTGGAATTTGCCGAAAAGAAAAGGTTTTACCTATTGAGGAGGGATGGAAAGAGGACCGATCACTATTTTATTATTATTTAAGTAAGGAGGATTTATATGTCGGATTTTTTGGAGAGGTTTGACGAACAAATTCATACCATACCACAGGCTCTTTATAATTCTGCTGCTTCATTTGGTGGCAGGCCAGCCAACCTTTTTAAAGAGGATAAATGGCAGATTGTTACCTATAGTGAACTGGTGAATAAAGTTGAGAATATTGCCCTGGGCTTAATCAAATTAGGTTTACAAGCCGGGGATTTAGTAGGGATAAAGGCGCATACAAGTGCACGCTGGACCTGGGCTGAT
>DUSB01000151.1 GCA_012840625.1 Syntrophomonadaceae bacterium | reverse complement strand
GATTCCAGCTATACAGGTAGAAAATGCCGAATTAGAACTGGCCAAAGCCAAAAAAGATTTGGAACAGATCGCTTACCAGCATGAACTGCTGAAAATGGCCATAGAAAAACCCTGGGCCTATACCGCAATCATGCCGTCTGGCAGCCAGGGTCATTAATAAAGTTCTTTTAACATCGTAATGAAACACCGGGACGGTTTTCCGTTCCGGTGTTTTATTTCTTTTAGTCTATTTCATAAAGATAGATCTGCTCTCTGAGGCTCTGTATCTTCTCCTGAACGTTTTCTTCTGTCAGCAGGTAATCGGGATCCCGGGTAGCGATCGCCTGCAGAATCAGCTCATTGTATTCGATGTTGTGATGGGAATAGTCCTTATAGTTATCCAGCTTATGAGTCAGGGACTTATCCGCCTGAAAATCATAGAGCTCTACGTTAGGGCAGTCCTTCAGTTTTTCCCAGATGTACGCTTTGACTTTTAATTCGTCTGCTATCATCTGCGGATCATCCAGCATTAGTGATTTATAGCGCAGAATCGAATAAGGGGGGAAGTAGATGACGTATTCTACTTCCGGGTGCTCTTTGATCAGGGGATAGATGTTCACATCAAAGCTTTTGGCCATAGCGGCAAAGGACCAGTCATGCTGATCATAGAGCATAGCCACCTTCTGCCGCTGTTTTTTTTCCTCCTGCCACTGCTGCATTAATACCTCCTCACCGTAGGTCGCCCAGGAATGCCAGTGATTCAAGTAGTTAGGATCCTGGATTTCTGCTTCCTTACCCCACAGTTCATTGCTGATAATCTCCAGGGTATGGCGGAGGGTATTCTTGCTGAAGAGATAGGGATAGTCATTGTACCATTTATCATCATAAAGGTAATAAGGAAAAGGAGTTGTTTCATCGCGCACCCGATCAATGTCACCTTTCAAGGAACCGTAGTCCAGTCCCCAGATGACCCGCCGGGGCTGTTTTTCGCGCAGCGCAAGCTCAATAATCAGCTTCTCCTCCCGGGCGGAACAGCCAGACATAGAAAGTTTGACCGTCCTGGCATCCAGAGCCTTATCCACCTCTGTGGGAATGAAGTTCTCAGTCATAGAGCTGCCGATGATGATGGTATCGTAATCCCAGTTACGGGCCAGAGCCGGGGCTTGATAGCGCTGTTCCTCGGAAAAGGAAGGCTGGTAGAAGCTGGCCTGGCGGTAATACTGCAGGGGATCGATGATAAAGTTCAGCAGTCCCAGCAGCAGGCAGAAAAGGACGGTTAATGCAATTGTCCATATAACAAAGGACCGCTTGGTCATATGAACCTCTCCTTTTTTCCACCATAAACTGTTTATGCGTATAAATCCAGCTTACGGGTCAGGGACACCGGTCAGACACTCTACAGCCGCTTAGAAGTTAAAATACAGGAATTCGCTGACCTGGTTCATATTAAACAGGCACCAAGTAGCCAGTGCCGCCAGCACCACCGCTGTACCCAGGTTGGCCTTATAGCTGCGGCTGAGCTCAATGGAATTCTTCACCGTAAGCACTACCACCATAAAGATGGTCAAGAGGATTACTGCCTGGGATATGCCAGCAAAGCTCTGTCCCAGCGGGGCAAAGGTGACTCCCAGAGCAGTCAGGCCGGATAAAGAATCAGCCAGCCGGGTCGGCAGAACCACACCGTTCATACCGATCATCCAGGCCAGCACCTTGAGGGCGTCATTCCAGGTCTTGGCCCGGAAAAACACCCAGGCTACATTGACAAAGTTAAAGGTAAGAAACCAGGCCAGGGCACGCGGCATGGTAATCTGGAGCTTTTTCCAGGCCCGATGTACCACCTGCGCTGCTCCATGCAGGAAGCCCCAGAAGACAAAGGTCCAGCCAGCACCATGCCACAGCCCTCCGATCAGGAAGGTGATCATCAGGTTGCGGTAGGTCTTCCATTCTCCGCCCCGGTTGCCGCCCAGGGGAATATAGATATAGTCCCGCAGGAAATTACCCAGGGTAATGTGCCAGCGCCGCCAGAAATCCTGTATATTGTACGATTTGTAGGGAGAATTAAAGTTGATCGGCATCTTGATATTCAGCATATAGCCAGTACCCAGCGCCATATCCGTATAGGCACTGAAATCAAAGTAGAGCTGCATAGTATAGGATAGAGAGGTAACCCAGGCCTCGATAAAAGTAAGCGAGCTGGCGGTATCAAAACCGAAATTAGCCCATACAGCAAAGGTATCGGCGATAATAACCTTTTTAAACAAACCGACGATAAAAAGGAAGATACCGGTAGCCATGTTGCTGCTGTCCGGCGACTTATTGTTCTCATCCAGAAACTGCGGAATCATATGGGAGTGACGCAGGATAGGACCGGCCAGCAGGTGGGGGAAAAAAGATACAAAAAGGGCATAATTGATTAGATTGTATTCCCGTGCTTCACCCCGATAGGCATCCACCAGATAAGCGATCTGGGTAAAGGTAAAAAAACTGATCCCTAATGGCAATATAATATGGGGCAGGATAAAAGAAGTATTAAAGGCCGCATTGATATTGGCCAGGAAGAAATCCGTATATTTATAGTAACCCAAGAGGCCTATATTAAAGATTAGGCCCAGAATCAGAATGGTTTTCGGGGAAATCCTTTCATGCAGGCTTTTATGAACCAGGGCATTGCCCACCAAAAAGTTGACTAAAATAGAAGTCAAAATCAAGGGCAGGTAGCGTACATTCCAGTAGCTGTAGAAAAACAGCGAAGCCACCACCAGCCATATCTTCCCCCATTTGCTGGAGGCATAACGGTTCAAAGAAAAGTATCCTATTAAAGTTATAGGTAGAAAGGCAAAAATAAAAATGTATGAATTAAAAAGCATACCCTCTGCTCCCCGTTTCTAGTTTAAAAATAATTACTCATAAAATCTATGTTAAAGCATAGCCTGTCTATCGCGCAAGTACTTCTATGCAAACAAAAAGAACGTCCCCCTGTTTGGGTGCCCCTTGTTGGGATTTTTTGCAGATGAAGAGAGGAAACACCAAGAAAGTAGCGAATATCTATAGAAGTAATATAAATATGGTACACTTTGCAAGTGGAAGCAATTATTATATTTTGAGGTAGAGGTGGACTATGAACCAGACAGATTACCAGACATCCGGATATCAGGACGATGAAATTGATCTGCGCGAAGTATTTGTGGTACTGGGCAAATGGAAAAAAACTATTATCGGAGTCACCATCGGCGCTATGCTGATAACGGCTCTGGTGAGTATGTATTTCATTGAGCCCGAGTATGAGGCCAGTACAGTTATTGGTCCCTTACAAAACGATGCCCTTACTAATCGCACTTCATCAAACTATATATTAAGGGAAGATACTGATTATCGCCGTTTGACAGAAGATAATATTGATGAGGCATTTTTCAATGCCGATGTCAGCAAATATATGGAAATGATACAGAGCAGCTGGGTTCTAGAGGAAACCAACAAAAAGCTGGATCTGGACTGCAGCCCGGAGCAGCTTAAAGGTATGATTCGCACCGAACAAAAGGATGAAAAAGATCCGAATCTTACCATCGTTGTTTCCTATAATGATCGGGTTATGGCAGCGAAGATTGCCAACACCCTGGTACAGGAGCTGCAGATTCATGTTAGAAATCTGCAGGCTGAACAAATTGATGG
>DUSB01000150.1 GCA_012840625.1 Syntrophomonadaceae bacterium | reverse complement strand
TTACTGCCAGCAGATAGCTTTAGATCAATTGCCCGCCCCGGTGAAGTGATCTATGATCGGGTAACAATCACACGTGAAGCACTGGCTAATGCTTTCTCTGGTATAAGAGAGGAAATAGAAAGGGCCTTGCTGTGATAGTCTGACAGGAAGTGCCTCCATCGCATAAATATAATTATCCCTTTTTACTACTTGCTGAAAAAACAACCGCCGTGTTTGAATCTCATACACGAGACCGCCAGACTTTTTGCCGGGCGCGAATGTGCTTGAAAGCATCCTTTTAAAGTTTCGTATCGCTTTTTCACCTTTTTACCTGCTTGAATTTTACTGCACTGGCTTATCAGCCAATCCTCAAGCTCTTTTTTCACCGCCTGGATGGATAAGATCAAAAGCGCTCCCACTGGTGCGCTTTTGATCTTATCCCGGGCAGCTTCTTTTTCTTTCTTCTCCTTGCTGGTAATCCTCTGCTCGACACTAACTATCGCGCAGCAAACTCCAGCTGCAGCCCAAATCTCTCTTTTAGGTCATCATTTCCGCATATCCCCAGAACTTTATTATTGCGGCTTCCGGATCGGGTTTACCCTGACTGTCAGCAGGCGCCTGCTGACAGTCAGGGCCCTCCTACCCGTTTCGATAAACAGCGCGGCGGTTAACAGACCGATTGCCGGGAACCGACGAGAGAAATATTCTCTCGTCGGTAACAATAGCCTTCACGCCTTGTCTGCTGCTTTGAGCATATAAAAACCGCCTTATTATAAAAGCGGTTTAGAGATTTTATGAAAATGTTTCACGTGAAACATCCGCTTATGCCAGGTCAAGCAATTCTAACAGGCGCTCCAGTTGTTCCCCATCAGCATAGTTAATTATTATATCCCCACCCTTATTTCGGGTTTGGATTTCTACCCTGGTACCAAAATACTGCTCCAGTTTATCCTGTATCAACCGTAGATCAGGATCAAGTTCTCGGCGCTTTTTGGGGCCGCTCCTTTTTTCTTTTATCTTTTTCTCCACCTGCCGTACACTCATTTTGCCGGCAGCAATCTCTCTGGCCTGCTGGACCTGATCTTCTTTGCTTTCCAGGGCAAGCAAAGCACGGGCATGCCCGGCGCTCAACTTACCTTCTTCCAGCAAGGCAACAACCTCCGGTGGCAGGTTTAACAACCTCATGGTATTGGCAATATGGGCCCTGCTTTTTCCGATTCTCGCAGCCAGTTCTTCCTGGGTAAACTGATAGCGTTCTATCATCTGCCGGTAGGCTTCTGCCTCCTCCACGATGTTCAAGTCCTCCCGCTGCAGGTTTTCGATTAAACCCACCTCGGCTACCTGCATATCATCTAATTCCTTGATAAGCGCGGGTATATTACGCATGCCGGCTATTCTGGCCGCCCGCCAGCGGCGTTCTCCAGCAATGAGCTCATATTCCTGATCTAGCTGCCGGACCAGAACTGGCTGCAGAATTCCATGTTCGCGGATTGAAGCTGCCAATTCTTCTAAACTGCTCTGGCTGAATTGTTTTCGCGGCTGGCTTCGGCAGGGGATAATTTCATCTATATCCAGCTCGACAATGTTGCTGTCGTCGCCAGCAACACTTGATAAAAGGGCATCCAGCCCTCTACCTAGTCCTCTTTCTTTCCTGGTCACGCTGCATAACCTCCCTGGCCAAATCCTGATAAACCTCCGCTCCCCTTGAGCGAGGATCATAAATTGCAATGGGCTTTCCATGACTGGGGGCCTCACTGAGTCTTACATTACGAGGAATAATGGTAGTATAGATATCATTGCGAAAATGTCTTTTTACTTCCTCCACTACCTGTATGGAAAGATTGGTCCGTCCATCAAACATAGTAAAGACAATTCCTTCTATACGCAGTGAATGATTCATTCTGCGTTTGACCAGTTGAATGGTATCCATTAACTGGCTCAATCCTTCCAGGGCATAGTATTCGCATTGCAGCGGTATAAGCACCGAATCTGCGGCAACAAGGGCATTAACTGTCATCAGACCCAGTGAAGGAGGACAGTCTAAAAAGATATAGTCATAATCAGCTACAATCTTGCTCAATATCGCTTTCAGGCGGCGCTCTCGCTGATCGATTAAGGCTAGCTCTACCTCTGCCCCTGCTAACTGTATAGTAGAAGGAATAACGTCCAGGCCATCAATCTTGGTTTTTTGCATGACCTGCCTGATCTCGGCCTGGTCCATAAACAGGTCATATAGGCAATGCTTTAAACGTCTGCGATTTAAACCTAGGCCGCTGCTGGCATTACCCTGCGGGTCACAGTCCACCAGTAGAACTCTTTTCCCTTCAATTGCCATGTAGGCGGAAAGATTAATCGCTGTGGTCGTTTTACCAACGCCACCTTTTTGATTTGTTACGGCTATGGTCTTCCCCATAAGTCCCCACCTCTCCATCCAGCCAAGCAAAAAATCTCCTTCTAATACGTTACCATAATTAGGAGCAATTTGGTTGGATAAAAAGACCATCTTAAAATTTTGTTAGTCTCTATTTATTCTATAGGCATAACTCTTAAACCCTGAACAATAACCGATAAATTAAGTCGATTTAACTTTTTTGGCTGCTGCAATAGCTTTGATTTTGTCGTATACAGATGGAACCTATTTGATCAAAATATATTAATTAATTTGGTTTTTTCCTTAATAAACTATATCTTCGTAATTTTCTTGCAAATATCTTGTAAGGCACCCTGTAGCAATATATAATAAATATTGTATCGCCATATTTTTACAGTATTGCCTTTTGATACCGGTTGTGCTTGGAGCTAAAAGTTTCCCTTTTACCTTTATCAATTATTACTTAAGGAGGTGAATTGCTCTTTTTCAAATGCCTATCAATTAATTACCGGAGGAGGTCAGGCTAAATGACTTATAAGTATGATCAAGTAGATCATCTGGAAAGGCTGGTTGACTTCAGAGGAGCAAGAGAATACCACCTTAGTAAGGATAGAGCAAAAAGAGATAAAAGAATGCCCTTGAAGGATGCCATTGCCGAATTTGTTCAGGATGGGGATATCCTGGGTGAAACAGGCTTTTCCTATGTAAGAAGCCCCATACAGGCATATTTTGAAATAGTACGCCAGCAAAAAAAGAATATTAAGGGGATTGGCTCCCCTATGTCTAATGTATCATACATGATAGCCCGGGACTGCATGGATGGTGTGCACCTGTCCTATGTTGGGGTAGAAATGCGTGGTAATGATAAACATTTCTCCCGGGCCATTATAAATAAAAAAGCAGAAATTCATTCTTTATGGAGCCATGGTTCTATGGCTTTAGGTTTTAAAGCCGCCCAGCTAGGAGTACCCTGTGTAGGATCAAAGCAGCTGCTGGGAACAGATATGGTTAAATACAATCCCTATGTAAAGGTTATTGATAATCCGGTAGGCAAAGATAAAGATCCCGTCTGCATGATTCCGGCCTTATTCCCCGATGTCTGTATTGTTCACTGCCAGCAGGCAGACCGTTACGGAAATGCCGTTATTCAAGGTCCTGCCATTAATGACATTGCGCTGGCTTCAGCCTGCCGTAAGGTTATCATCACCGCTGAACGCATTGTTCCTGAAATGACCATCCGTGATAACAGTTCTGCGGCGATTCCTTTCTGGTATGTAGATGCGGTGGTAGAACTTCCTTACGGAGCCTATCCAGGTGCCTGTCCCGGATTCTATTTCTGGCACAGACAGTGGTGGGAATTCCTGATCCGTATTGGCACCGTCACAGACGAAAACGTGATGAGCTTTACGGAGGAATGGATCATGAATTGCAAGGATCAATATGAATGGATTGAAAAAGCTGGTGGCATTCGGGTTATTGATCACGATCGCAGGCTGATGGAAGCGGCCCAATTAATTGCCGATGACAGCCTGACAGATTATGATTACGATGAAGTTATTCCCAAGTGGGATTAGACAAGGAGGGATAGAATGACCAACATAGCACCTGCAAATCCGCTGGAAATGCTTGCATATAACCTCTCACTTTTGATAGAGGATGAACAAATTGTTTATGTGGGTACAGGTCTTCCCATGGTTGGAGGTATGCTGGCCAAGAAAACTCATGCTAAAAACATAACCCTGGTATACGAAAGTGGTGGCCAGGATCCACTGGAAGGGGATATGCCATGGTCTGTAGGGTGCCCCTTTACCTACCGGAAATCGCCTATGTCGATGGAAATGTCTACTTCCTTCGGACAGTGTGCCATTGGTTATGTGGACATCGCTTTCCAGGGCGGTGCTCAATTTGACATGTATGGTAATGTTAACACCTCGGTTATAGGCAGCTATGAGAACCCTAAAACCATTCTGCCCGGTAGCGGTGGAGGAAATGATATCGGTTCCCTAACAGAAAAATCCGTCCTGGTCGGTCTGCAAACCCCGGATCGCTTTCCTGAAAAAGTAGACTTTCTTACTACCCCGGGATATCTCAGTGGCGGCAATAGTCGTAAAGAAGCCGGTCTCTTAGGAGGACCCATTGCGGTGGTAACTCAGGTGGGCGTATATGATTTTGAACCGGAGAGTAAACGTATGCGTCTGGTAGGACTCAATCCCGGTATGACCGTAGAAATTGCTCAGGCCTGTACTGGATTTGAGCTGCTGGTGGCTGATGATCTGGAGATGATTGCAGCACCAAGTGAAGAGGTTCTTACTACTCTCAGAACGGTGGTTGATCCGCGGGGTGTTTTTACCAGCTTGCCTGGCTAAAATAAGTAAACGGCAGGGAAATCCTGCCGTTTTTTTTGCTTTCATTCTTTATAAAATAAGCAGCACAGCACTTAAGAAATATTTCTATTGGCACTGCGTACCTTGGGAATGCGAATAATAATCTCATATTCATCACCACGATCCAGCTCAGCAACACTCATATTAATTCCCGTCTGTTGAGCACGCTTAACAGTCTCTTTAATAGTATTGATAAAGATACGTACATCACGGATAATCATTGATACATGATTGGATGTGGCGGTGGAATACCTTTCCCCGGGAATATTGTGCTCACTGAGTTTGTTCACCAATTCTTCCGTTTCTTTCAGGCTCAAGCTGTTCTGATAGATCAGGCGTGCTACTTCTTTTTGCATATCGACAGAGCTTAATCGCAGCAGTGACCGGGCATGTTTTTCGCTGATTTTATGCGGCAGTATTAAAACCCGTACTTCATCCGGCAGCTGTAAGAGTCTAAGCTTATTGCTAATATAGGCAGCGCTGTGACCGGTTTTCTGAGCCAGCTCTTCGTGATTCATACCATAAATGGCCATTAATTTTCCGAACGCTTCTGCTTCTTCAAAATAGCTAAGTTCTTTTCTCTGCAGGTTTTCTATCAAGGAAATGACAGTCATCTGGGAATCGTCTATATTTTTCACCATACAGGGGATGCTTTTCAGCCCAATCATTTTGCAGGCTCTATAGCGGCGCTGACCCGTAACTAACTGGAAGCCTTTTTTTGCTTTCCGTACCAGCACCGGCTGTATCACTCCATAAGCCCGTATGGACATGGCCAGTTCTCTAAGGCCATCCTCATCATCCAACGAGCTGCGCGACTGGCAGGGACCTATGCTGATTTGAGTCAGCGGTATTTCTATGATCTTATCTCGGCACAGCCTTTTTCCCCAGGTTTGCCTCACCACCATCCCCCCATTCAAAGTGGGCGCTTGGCTGGAATTCCGGTTCTGCGTGGATATAAATCCGAGGTTTGGCGTTGCTTGCTGACAACGACGATGTATCGATCTCGCTCTTCTATCAAGCGGTACGGTAT
>DUSB01000149.1 GCA_012840625.1 Syntrophomonadaceae bacterium | reverse complement strand
GTTGAAGATGATACGCCCCTGTTCTGCCAGGATCCTATTGAAGCTCAGGAAGTGGATCGCAGGATTGCTGCTCATGTTCTGGAGCATATTCGGGATGGCTGTTGTGTTCAGCTTGGTATCGGTGCTATGCCTAATGCTCTGGGCAATATGATTGCGGATACAGATCTCAAGGATCTGGGTGGGCATACTGAAATGCTGGTGGATTCTTACAAAGATCTTATCGAAAGCGGTAAACTTACCGGGATCAAAAAGAATATCGATAAAGGTAAGTTAACCTATACCTTTGCTCTGGGGAGTCAGGCGCTCTATGACTTTATGCATATGAATCCAAGTCTGGCATCCTGTGATGTTGAATACATTAACCATCCCCTGATTATCTCCCGATTAGATAATATGATATCTATCAACCAGGCTTTGCAGGTGGATTTATACAATCAGGTTAATGCTGAAAGCATGGGTTTTAAACAGCTTTCGGGTAATGGCGGTATGCTTGATTTTGTACTGGGTTCTTATTGGTCAAAGAACGGGAAGAGCTTTATCTGTTTGCCCTCTACCCATACTAAAAAAGATGGGAGGGTTGAATCCCGCATCGTGCCTTATTTTTCACATGGCAGCATTACCACCATCCCCCGTCAGTGTGTACAGTATGTGGTAACCGAATACGGTTGGGTAAGCTTGAAAGGAGAACCCACCTGGACCCGGGCGGAGAAGCTGATCTCGATAGCGCATCCTGATTTTCGTGATGATCTTATTAAAGCTGCCCAGGAACAAAAGATATGGCGCCGTAGTAATAAGATATCCTGAAATAAAAGCTCCAAGTTTTCTATCAAAAAAGCCTTCGCTACGAAGGCTTTTTTGTGTTGGCTGTTTGATACCGCGGATTGGGTTTAGAGTTGGATTGGGGCAGGTGTTATAATGGAATATACATCCTAACGAAAGTGGATCATTTTCTGGAAGGTGAAGCTATTGACAAATAAAACCATGGATTACCACAGTATACTGGAATCTGCAGAAGCGGAACAAACGGAAAAAAGATCACGATTTATTGCCAGAATTATACCGTTTAGTCATCCAGATAAGCTTGATCAAGTACTGCAGCAGGTACGAAAGGATTACCCGGGAGCTACACATTATTGCTGGGCGTACCTCATCCGTGGTGAAAACAATCTGCGGGAACGGTACAGTGATGATGGAGAACCCTCAGGAACAGCCGGGCTTCCCATATTAACTGTACTTAAAAATTCTGGACTGCAAGATCTTATGGCGGTGGTGGTTCGTTATTTTGGTGGTACACTGCTGGGAACCGGCGGATTAGTACGCGCTTATACGCAGGCAGTGCAGGCGGCTCTTTCCAACGCGTCTACGGTTCGTTATACCTGCTGCCGGCATTTTCAGATCACAATAGATTATCAATTTTATGGCTTTTTTGAAAGGGTTTTACGCCGCTATGTCCTACAGATGGATGATATTCAGTTTGCTTCGCAGGTGACCATTGTTGGCTGGATACCGCTTAAGTGGCGGGATCGCTTTCTTTTTGAGTTAAAAGAAGCTACTGCAGGACAGGCAGTGATTGAATTGGGAGAAGAGGCCTATATCCCCGACCTGTCTGCTTGAAGCGGGAGGTTTTAGCTATGCAGAAAATTGCTCCTCACCTCTATCTCATCAGCCCCAGCAGCCTACCACGGTATCCCTATGCTAACTGTCTTTTGGTTGAGGATGAGCGTTCCGTAGTGATTGATTTTGGTGCTGGCAGCGATGCTTTTTCGGAAATAGCAGTTAAAGATATACAGATAGGACTTATCAGTCACTTTCATTTTGATCACCTGCACTGCAACGTTTTATTCCCTCAGGCAGAATTTTATGCGGGGAAGGAAGAAAAGGATACCTATGTTAAGGAAGAGGCCTATCTTCGTTTTCATGGCTATGATATATGGGAAGAAGTGATGGATGAATGTCAGCGTCCCCTTTATGGGCAGGTGGTACCTCTGGCAGATAATGTACCTGTTCAGCCTGGTTTTCGGCCGATTAAGCTTGCGGGGGTCTTCCAGGATCAACAAGTTTTAAGCTGTGGGAGAAGAACCATTCGTGCTGTCCATCTGCCCGGGCATACAGCCGGGCATTATGGATTTTATTTTGAGCCGGAAGGCATTCTCTTTTCTGGTGATATTGATCTTGTTCCCGGCGGCCCCTGGTATAATAGTGCCAGTGGTGATGTAGGGGGGTTATTATCTTCCATTCGTACCATTCAAGCACTGGATCCTCGTATAATTGTACCGTCACACCGTAGAATTCAAACCAGAAACCTGCATCGCAGCCTGAACCAGTATAAAAAGGTGGTTCTGGATCGTGAAGAAGAGATTTATTGTTTTTTACACAGGCCGCGCCGGCTACAGGATATCTATCAATTAAAGCTGGCTTTTCCTCATCCTGCTAATATCTATGAAGAATTTTGGAATCGCATGACCGTGCGCAATCATTTAAAACATTTGGTCAAAATAGAGAAGGTGGTCCAGATCGCCCCTGATGTCTATGGCCAGGTAGTATGACAGGTGAAAATAAATGTATCCTGCTTGGCTGATTATGGTTGTAGCAGGGCAGGAGATATCCTAGATAGAAAGGATGATAAAGATGAAATCTCATACGGAATATTTATGGTTTCACACTGATCAGCGGCGCCAATATATACGGGTCACGGAGCAGGTTCAGGAAGCAGTGAGCAAAAGTGGCATTCAGGAAGGGATGGTATTGGTTAGCGCCATGCATATAACAGCGGGGGTTTTTGTTAACGATGATGAACCGGGTTTTAGAGAGGATCTGGATCAAATGCTGGAAAGTCTGGCGCCTTTTGGTCAGGATTACCAGCATCATCAGACGGGAGAAGATAATGGTGATGCCCATCTGAAGAATATTCTGGTTCATCATCAGGTGGTGATTCCCATTACGGAGGGCAAACTGGATCTGGGACCCTGGCAGCAGGTTTTCTATGCAGAATTTGACGGACGCCGCCGCAAGCGCGTGGTCATTAAAGCTATTGGCGATTAAATCCCTGGGGGGTAGGAATTTCTGTTGTATGGAGACCATCGGAAAGGTAAAGGATATAAGGTGAATTAATAGAGAGAGGATGGTTTTCATGGGCGAGAATAAAGCATTATTGATTGAAATCAGCAGCAAACTTTTTCAGCTGCAGCAGGAATTGGAGGAACTCTATCGCCTCAATGAACATGAAGGCAAACGTAATGAATATCATGTATTTCTGCAGCAGATCGAGGACATGAAGGATAGCCTGATGGAAGAACTGGATGGGGTTGATGAATACGAATCCTATACAGGAACGCTGGATAAAATATAAGTCTGCTTTTTGGCTTGTATTCTTGGCAGTGAACTGTTATGATTCGGTTTAATCAAAAAAGGTTAGGAGTGGGGAAGATGGTGGAGCAGGACCGATTTTTAGTTGAAGTTTTATACGGTACCCAGATGCCGGCCGGTGGCTGTTCTGGCTGTGCTGGCTGTGGTACAACGTGTACACCTGATGACCAGGATGCAAACCAATCTTCAGTTAGTGATAATTATCAAGAAGCTACTAGGATGATGGAGATGGAGCTGCATAAAGTATTTGGAGACCGGGTAGAGGTTCGTTATGTAAACGTTGATGACAGTGGGCTGGATGAGTATCCGCTTATGAAACGGGTGCTGGTTATGGGGTACCCATATCCGATTACTCTTATTAACGGCAAACCCAAATTTGCAGGTGCAATTATGACTAGGGATGTAATCGAGAGCTTGCAGCAGGAAATTAAATAATCGTTGATGATATTTATGGACTTATGGATATTAAATGCTGGTATGGATAAAATGAAAATGTAAGTGTGTTGATAAGTTATGGAAAATAAGGATGTAAATAGAGGATATCATATTTTGACCTACGGCTGTCAGATGAATGTTCGTGATTCAGAGATCATAGCCGGTTTTGTAGAAGACATGGGCTATCAGGCGGTAGACCTGGAAACAGCAGATCTGGTGGTACTGAATACCTGCAGTGTACGGCATTCGGCCGAGAATAAGGTTTTTGGCAAGTTGGGTGAATTAAAACACCTTAAGAAAAAGAAGCCTGCCATGATAGTGGCTTTGGGCGGCTGTATGCCCCAGACTCCTGGAATGGTAGAACGCCTGAAAAAAATGGATGTGGACATAGTTTTTGGTACCTTTAATATTCACGAGCTCCCCCGCTTGATAGAAGAAGCACAGGAGAGCAGGAAACCTGTTGTTCGTGTTTGGGAAAAGCATGGACCGATTATTGAACCGCTTCCGTCTATACGTAATGCGGGTGTATCAGCCTTTGTAAACGTTATGTACGGATGTAATAATTTTTGTAGTTATTGCATTGTACCCTATACCCGGGGACGTGAGCGCAGTCGTCATCCAGAGGCTATTATCAACGAGGTTGAGGCTTTAGCAGCACAAGGTTATAAGGAAATAACTCTTTTGGGGCAAAATGTTAACTCCTATGGCCGGGGCCTACAGGAAAAAGTTGATTTTGCCGATCTTTTGCACCGGGTTAATCAGGTTTCGGGTCTGGAGAGAATTCGTTTTATGACCTCTCATCCCAAGGATATGTCACAGCGTTTGATTGATGCCATTGCAGAAGAAAATAAAGTCTGCGAACATATACATGTAGCCATGCAGTCAGGTAGCAATAAAGTACTGCAGAGAATGAACCGAGCTTATACCCGCGATCATTTTTTGGCGCTGACGGAGAAAATACGCCAGCGGATTCCTGATATTGTCTTAAGTACGGATATTATTGTTGGTTTCCCCGGGGAAACGGAAGCAGATTTTCTGGATACGCTGGATATGGTTGAAAAAATACGCTTTGAGACCGCTTTCACCTTTATGTATTCGGTTCGCGAGGGAACCAGGGCAGCAAGCCTGGAAGATCAGGTCGATTTGGAAACTAAAAAAAACCGTTTACTGCGTTTAAATAAGGTTCAATATCAGTTGGCCTATCAATTTAATAAGTCTCTGGAAGGAACCATACAGGAAGTTCTGGTGGAAGGACCCAGTAAAACAGATCCTGATTTGTTAACCGGTAGAACCCGTGGAAATACAATTGTTATTTTTCCTGGTGGAAAAGACTTAATTGGCAGGCTAATCCATGTTAGAATAACTGAAGGTAAGACATTTTCTATTTTTGGTGAGCCGATACAGGCCACTGGTTAAAAGTTTGGAGGTATAGTTTTGACGACAGACACGATTATTAAGCTGGCATTTGAGCTTGGCAGTGCTATTGCCCAGTCAGAGGAGATTACACAACTGCGCGACACACAGGTGCGGGTAAGTCAGAATAAAGAGGCTTATGACCTGATTATGCGTTTTCAGGAAGCCCACACCCAGACAGAGAACAAACTTATGGATGGTCTGCCGATTACCAAGGCAGAAGAAAGCCATCTGAGCATTCTGGAGCAGCAGCTGAATTCTAACCCGATGATACAGGAGCTTATGAAGGCCCAGGACAAATTTGATAGTCTGATGCAGGGGGTATACTTTGCTATGAACCAGGCTATTACTGGTGGGAATGATTGCTCCAGTGGCTGCAGCTCCTGCGGAGAAACCTGCGGATCCTAATCGGTATTACAGGTGTTTATCGCCAAGAGGATATTATGATAAAATAGCCCTGGAGCAGATGCTTTAAGGGCTTTTTTTCTGCTCGGGGAGGGTTTTTCAATTCATGGTTAAATATACCCCCATGATTGAGCAATATTTGCAGATTAAAAAAAACCATCAGGACTGTCTTTTATTATTCCGCTTAGGTGATTTTTACGAGATGTTTTTCAGCGATGCTGAAATCGCTGCACGTGAATTAGAGATTGTACTTACTGCACGCGATGGCGGGGGCAGGAAGGTTCCTATGTGCGGAGTACCCTACCATGCAGTCAACTCTTATATTGCCAGGCTTCTGGCTCGAGGATACAGTGTTGCCATCTGCGATCAAGTTGAAGATCCCAAACAGGCAAAGGGAATTGTAAAAAGAGAAGTAACCCGCATTATTACGCCGGGAACCGTCCTGGGTGATTTAATTGGGGATGAGGATCAGAATAATTACCTAGCGGCGGTGGTTCTATGGAAAGATCGTATCGGCTTTGCTTACATAGATGTTTCAACCGGTGAATTTAATGTTACGGAATGTGATGAAGAAGATCATCTGTGGATTGAATCTGAATTACAGCGGGTCCATCCAGCAGAGTGTTTGATAGTTCATGAACTATATCCATCCTCTTTATGGCAGGATAACGCTTCGCAAGCAGATATTCAATTTATGACGCTGGAGCTGGAACGGTATAATCCTGCCCAGGCGGCGGATTTCATCAAGAGGCAATATGAGCTTCTCACCCTGGAGGGAATAGGTCTGGGAGAACATCAGGCAGCTGTTATAGCAGTGGGAGCGATTTTGGCTTATCTGGAGGAAACTCAGAAAACTAGGTTGATTCATATTCAGCTGCCTCGTTATTACTCCGATCAGCAATCCATGAGAATGGATACCTTTACCCGTCGCAACCTTGAATTAGTTAGCACATTGCGAGAAGATAGAAGAGATGGTAGTCTACTTGGAATCTTAGATTTTTGTTTAACGGCTATGGGTCGTCGTATGCTGAGAAAGTGGATCGAGGAGCCTCTGATTGATGAGCAGGAAATCAATAAGCGCCTGGATGCAGTTGAACAGTTGCATGCATCATCGGTTTTGAGAAAACAGCTTCGCGAACTACTGGCTGAGGTCTATGATCTGGAGCGTTTGGCTGGAAAATTAGGCAGTGGGATTGCCAATCCGCGCGACTTACTGGCTTTGCAGCAATCCTTGCAAATCATACCTGCTTTAAAAGATACCCTATCTGACATTCAGGCTGAGGAAAGCCAATTATTGTATGATATTGCTGACATCGATGATCTGGCACCTGTAACCGAGCTGATTGCTCATGCCATCGATGAGGAAGCGCCTATAACCGTACGTGAAGGTGGAATCATAAAAGCGGGATTTCATGAAGAAATTGATGCTTTAAGGGAAATACAGCAGCAGGGCAACCAATGGCTGATATCTTTTGAAGCCCGGGAAAAAGAACGAACCGGCATGAAGTTCTTGAAGGTTGGCTACAATAAGGTATTTGGCTATTATCTTGAAGTCAGCAAATCGAATCTTGATCTGGTACCGCCAGAATATATTCGCAAACAAACGCTGGTGAATACAGAGAGGTTTATTACGGAAGAATTAAAAGAATATGAAGACAAACTGCTCCGAGCCCGTGAAAACCTGCATGATCTAGAATACCAGTGTTTTCAAGATGTTAAGGAACAGCTTTTAGATTGGATTCCAGCTATGCTGGATACGGCACAAACATTGGCCCAATTGGATGTGCTGGCTTCTCTGGCGGAAGCAGCTTTCCTCTACGATTATACCCGACCCAGCTTTAATCAGCAGGGAGAAATAAAGATCAGTGGCGGGCGTCATCCGGTGGT
>DUSB01000148.1 GCA_012840625.1 Syntrophomonadaceae bacterium | reverse complement strand
CGGAAACAAGAAAATCCAGTGGTGGAAGTTGGTGTTTGAACAACTACAGCCTTTACATATAGGTAAACTTACTTACGGAGTCACAGCTGAAACCGAAGCATTTATCCCCGGTCAAACCATGTGGGGCGCGCTGACCAAAACCTATAATCTTGTGAATAAGAATTATTTGAGTGAGAATCAGGGGCTGTTTTCGACCATAACCTGCTTTTTTCCATCTTTTGATGCGGAAAGCATTTTAGCTCCATCCTATAATAATGGGATACTTTATCTGGGTGAAATAAATGCTGATGAGTTTAGATTTGCTTTTTTGGATACATTTGTTTCTACTGCGGTTAAACCTCTAACTCGGGAAGCTACTGATAAATCACTGCATGAAATAGATTTTATACTTCCCCGGCCTAAAAACGAATTACCGGATAGCGGGATAGGGCAAAGCACCCAATTGTATTGGATTGGGTTAGTAGGTACAGATGGTGATAGTGCCGAAATGGCTGCCTTTTTCCAGAAAGATATATTTACTATCAATATTGGAGGAGAAAGCAGATATGGATTTGGATGCATGAAGATCCATAGCATGGAAGCAGTTGATACCCAAACGTTGGAACGCTGGGGATTAAGCGATAATGGAGGACTGCTTCTGGAGGACAAAAATGGAGAAGAAATTGTTTTACGTAACTTTGTACAGATTAATAATGACGTAGTCAAGAAAGAATGGGAGGGGCACAAAGTTCCTGCCATTATACCTATAGCAGAATTTGATTTTATAAGTGGCAATACTCCCAGGATAAAAGAAAAAAATTACTATATAAGTATAGGTAGTAATATTGCTTCTATTATAAATCCCGCAGCATTAAATTATTTTTACCTCAATAAGGGAAAATTCAAAATAAAGTTACGAAAATAACCTTCATATCCCCAGCAAAAAACCAGCCAACCAAAGGGTTATCTAGGTTGACCGGTTATCGTTGCTGTCATTATCATGCTTTGATTGACAAGCGGGCTTATTTATTTTAGTACTGCTTGCGTGTGTAACCGCTAATCTAAAATGGACAAAAAACAACAAATAAGAATGAACAGTATTTACTGCCATCCCCCTCTGCTATGATGAAAGCTGTTTTTATTTCCAAACAGGTATCATTTATGAACAGACAAGCTTCAATAGTGAAATATGTTAAGCAATAATGCATAAGATCCTATGTTACATGCACTTCAAAGCAAAGTATGCGATTATTGCTTAACACCATTTATGAATTAACAATCCTCAAGCTCAGCGCCTTTGTAATTTGATTTTGTAAAATATATTACCATGCCAAAAGCATGGTATAACGCAGGATATAATGACTGGATTATTCCTTTGGGGCCGCATAGATCTAATATTGGCATGGTAGTTGCGTGCATAGATAGTTATACAGCTTATTAGATAAATGAATTTATACAAAAATTCTAATTAAGCTTTACATGGACGTAACTATATGAAAGGAGCGGTCATCTTATGGCAAAGATACCAAAGGCTGAGTTTAAATTGTTTACTGAAGAAGAATTGGAAGATCTCTGTAAGGAAAAACCGGAACTGGTGGATTATACGTTTGAAGGTTACTGTGTCCAGACTGAAAATAGATTGCTTTTTGGTCCACAGGCCACGGAAGCGGATCAGTGCATCAGATGTTTCCCTAATAGCCATTTTTTCATGGTGCCACTAAAGTTTTTGGATCCGGAACCGCCTGCAGAAAGGCCGGTTCTGCGCAGCATTGCCTCAATAAAAGCTATGTTCTAGATTAAATATCTTTACACAAACTAAAATATAGCATTCGGCTACATTGAAATAAGATCATAATTAGAAATGTTACAGTATTTCCACAGAAGCTGCCCTTAAAAATCCAAATGGATTAAAGGGCGGCTTTTTGATGTTTTCTGACGAAAATAAGCGTTAGTTTGTGTATATATTGTTGTAAATGATATGAGAAGATGATAATTTGTATATAAAGGGTGAGGTATGTAGATGGTATTTTATATTAGAGGAGGGTGTAAGTAATTTATGCAAATGGGGAAGCGACCCAAGTATGCCCCAGGCGATATCGATACCATAATTAATTCCATTAAAGATGGGATTGCTGTAACGAATGTTGATAGCAAAATCATATTACTTAATACCTCAAGTGCTCTTCTGAAGGGAGATAGTTATGAAAATCTTTTTGGCAAGACTATCTTCGAATTGATTTCTTCGGGTATAATGCTCAAACCCGGCAAACATGAATTTGCAGCAATTGTTGATAATATTATTGCGGGGCAAACGGCTAAATTTGAGATGCAGATTAAAGGCAGTGATAATGTATTTGCGGTGGTAGGTTACCCTATCTATAAACGCTGTGAGAGTGTCTATCGTATTCTTTATACATCAAACGACAAGTTTAGCAGATTAAACGGAAAATCAAATGGTTATACCAAAATTGCAGTAAGACCTTCCTTTGAGCCTACACCTTTTCAGACTGATAGCGATATTAATATATTCTCCTATAGTGATACTATGAAACCGGTCATTAGTTTAGCCAACAAGGTAGCAGCTGTAGAT
>DUSB01000147.1 GCA_012840625.1 Syntrophomonadaceae bacterium | reverse complement strand
GTAGTAGACTGTAGGGTAACATTCCTTTCAGGGAGGTTGTATCCTGGACTGAAAATACGACCAGGGAATGACAGTCGAATTCGCCCCGGAGCATCAAGATTGAACCGGAGTAAATCTTGACGGATGCCGCCGTTACTGGCTAAAAGAGAATCGGACTTGTCTGATTAATCAGGGTGGTACCGCGGAAGTAGAGTTTCGTCCCTCACGGGATGAAACTCTTGCTATTTTCTGAGGTATCAGCACGAATAAAAAATAAATATGTTTAGGAGGAGCGATATGATTGAGCGACTAAAAGAGATCAGAGCAGCAGCGGAAGAAAAAATTATGAATGCCAGCGATCTTGATTCCCTCCGTGAGGTTAAAGTTAAAACCTTGGGGCGAAAAGGTGAGATCACTGTTTTACTCCGTGGCTTAAAAGATCTGGCAGCAGATGAAAGAGCGGAAACTGGTAAAGTAGGCAATGAAATCAAGCAAGCGCTGGAACAATTAATTGAAGAAAAAATAGCTGAAATTAAGCAGCGGGAGATGGAAACCAAACTTGCCCGCGAAAAGATTGATATCAGTCTGCCCGGAACCCTTATTCAAAGTGGCAGCTTGCATCCCCTTAGCCGGGTGGCCAATGAAATAAAAGATATTTTTATCGGCATGGGATTCAGTATTGCAGAGGGACCTGAAATTGAATATGATTACTATAATTTTGAAGCCTTAAATATCCCTAAAGACCATCCAGCCAGGGATATGCAGGATTCTTTTTATATTTCTGATGACATTTTACTGCGCACCCATACTTCACCGATGCAGGTAAGGGTGATGGAAAAGACAGCACCACAGACACCGGTGAAAATTATTGTGCCGGGGAAGGTGTATCGCAGAGATGACGATGCCACTCATTCGCCTATGTTCCATCAAGTAGAAGGGCTGGTTATCGATGAATCCATTACCTTTGGTCATCTGAAAGGTACATTATTGGCTTTTGCTGAACGCATTTTTGAGCAGGAATTACAGGTAAGGTATCGCCCTTCCTTCTTCCCCTTTACTGAGCCTTCGGCAGAAATGGATATATCCTGTGTTAATTGTAAAGGTAAAGGGTGTAGAGTATGTTCCTACAGCGGCTGGCTGGAGATATTAGGCGCCGGCATGGTAAATCCGAAAGTACTGGAAAACGGTGGCTATGATCCGGAAAAAGTAACAGGTTTTGCTTTTGGCCTGGGTATTGAACGTATTGCTATGTTGAAGTACGGAATTAATGATTTGCGTTTATTTTATGATAATGATAAGCGCTTTTTGGCACAGTTTTAAGGAGGTGGGCTGAAATGGGAGTTTCAATAAATTGGTTAAAGGATTATGTGGATTTTGATTGGTCCCCGGAGGATCTGGCCCATCACCTGACGATGGCCGGCATTGAAGTTGAAAGCATTGATGTAATCGGTGATGATCATGTATTGGAACTGGATCTAACCCCCAATCGGGGTGATTGCCTGGGCATGATTAATTTAGCTCGTGAACTGGCTGCCATACAGGGTAAAAAAGTCAAGATCCCAGAGGTTCATGTTGAAGAAAATGAGGAAGATATTCAGCAGTATATTGATGTGGAGATAAAGAACCCTGATCTTTGCCGACGTTATGCGGCACGTATGGTAAAAAATGTTACCATTAAACCCTCTCCTGATTGGATGCAGAAACGTTTAATCGCCAGTGGCATCAGGCCGATTAATAATGTAGTGGATATAACGAATTTTGTTCTATTAGAAACAAACCAGCCTCTGCATGCCTTTGATTATGATCTGCTGGGTGAACAGAAAAAGATTATAGTACGAACGGCCAGGGCTGGTGAGTCCATCGTCACCCTGGATGATATTGAAAGATCTTTGAGTACAGATATGCTGCTCATTACTGAGTCAGATCAACCGGTAGCTCTGGCGGGTATTATGGGGGGACAAAACTCAGAGATACAGGAAAACACCACCCGGGTTTTGATTGAATCGGCCTGCTTTAATGGAGTGAATATACGCCGTACATCGCGCCAACTGGCTCTACGAAGTGATTCTTCGATCCGTTTTGAAAAAGGTGTCGATATTAATGGTATTCTATATGCGGCTGATCGTGCTGCCCAGCTGATTGCAGAATTAGGTGATGGAGAAGTAGTGGGGGGAGTAGTGGATTGTTATCCTGACCCGCAGCTACCGATTCATGTCAGCCTGCGTCCGCAGAGAGTAAACCAATTACTGGGGACTGAGCTGGATAAAGATACTATTCGCTCCTTGATTCAAAGATTGGATTTTCGCATTAGTGAAGAAGAGGGCGTATTTAAGGTCTATATACCGACCTATCGTTCGGACATCACTATGGAAGTGGATCTGATTGAAGAGGTAGCCAGACTCTATGGTTATGATAAGATACCGGCTGTTCTTCCCCATATGCGTACTACACAGGGAGGGCTGGATCCCTATCAGCGTTTTATAGAACGCATCAAAACGATATTATCTGCTCAGCTTTATGAAGTGGTTAACTACAGCTTTATTAGTCCTAAATATTTTTCCATGCTGCAGATACCAGAAGATGATAAGCTAAGAGATATTGTCCGTATCGCCAATCCTTTGTCAGAAGAGTATAGTGTTATGAGAACTCTTTTATTACCGGGCTTGCTGGATACGATGAGCAGGAATCTGGCCCGGAAGAATGACAATCTGGCTATGTTTGAAGTGGGATCGGTTTTTTATCCGTCAGCAGATAATCTGCCTGATGAAGTACGCAAAGTAGCTGCCATTGTGGCCGGAAAAACGGAGTCAAACTGGGTCCAGAATGCTGTTAATATGGATTTCTTTTATTTAAAGGGGATTGTGGAAAGACTGCTGCACAAACTGGGCATTCCAGCTGCTTCCTGGGTGGAAAGCAAAGAGCCTTACTATCATCCCGGGCGTTCTGCCATGATTGTAGTTGAGGATCGAGTTATCGGTACCATGGGGGAAATTCACCCTGCAGTGCGAGCCGAATTCGACATCCGACCCCGGGCCTGTGCTTTTGAATTAGATATAAAAAGTTTATTCGCATTATCACGTAATCCGACAATGCGTCAGGAAATAGCGCGCTACCCATCCATTGAGCGTGACTTGGCGATTATCGTAGATGATAATATTAAAGCAGTTGATATGCTGACCCTTATCAAGGAACATGGACAGCCACTGTTGCAGGATGTAGTTGTTTTTGATATTTATACCGGAGATCAGGTTCCTGAGGGCGCAAAAAGTGTTGCTTTCAGGCTGACATTCCAGTCAACTGAGCGTACACTAAATGAAGAAGAGGTCAATGTATGTATGGAGAAGATTATGCAGGCATTAGCTGATAAAATGGAAGCTGAATTGAGATAGATAAAGATTAAGGGAAGAGAGAAACGGATCTCTCTTCCCGGTGAATTTGATGGGGAAGTTTTCTGTTAAGGGGAGGATATTGAATGTCACAGACAATGCAGGCGCAAGATCGCCAGATTAAAGTCCAGGTAAACGGGCTGGGGACATTTTATTTACCGGAAGGAACAACGATTGGGGCCCTAGCAGATCAAATCGATTCCCAGGACTTTGTTTATCCCATACTGGGTGGTATTATTGATAACCGCCTGCGGGATTTACATCGCAGATTAAAAGATGGAGAAACTGTTGAACTTATTGATCTATCGACCGAAGCAGGAGCCGCTATTTATCAACGCAGTGCAACCTTTATGTTGTTAAAAGTATGTCGTGATCTATTCCCCGATCGAATTCTTATGGTTAAACATACCCTGTCTAATGGTCTTTTTTGTGAGTTTAATGGCTATGAAGTAAATGAAGAAGAAGTTCGGATCATTCAAGAAAAAATCGATGAATTAATTGCTCAGGATCATCCTATAAAACGTTTGAGATTGCCCCGAGCAGAGGCTTATCAGATTTTTGAAAAGCAGGGACAGATGGAAAAAGTAAAAGTCCTCCAGCAGCGGGGGATGGATTATGTTCATGTTTATGCTCTGGATGGCTACTATGAGTATTTCTATGGTCATATGGTTCATCGAACCGGAATCTTAACTCAGGTAAGGGTTCTACCTTATGCTCCGGGCCTGGTTCTTCAGACTCCACGTAAGGATGATGGAGGTAAGATTCAAACCTATCGGCCCCAGCGGAAATTGGCTGAAATTCATAGGGAAGCTAAAGAATGGGCAGAAATGATGGATACGCCTCATTTGGCGGCCTTAAATGATCTTATTGAAGCGGGTCAAATCGATGATTTAATCCGTATCAACGAGGCGCTGCATGAGAAGAAAATTGCTGAAATAGCAGATATGATCTGCAGCGATCCTAAAACCAGAGTGGTGCTCATATCGGGGCCCTCTTCTTCAGGCAAGACAACTTTTGCACAGCGCCTGCTGATACAATTAAGGGTTAATGGACGTCGTCCGGTTTCAATATCCCTGGATAATTATTTTATTGATCGCGTCGATACCCCATTGGATGCTAATGGAGAGTACGATTTTGAATCGCTGGAAGCCTTAAAACTTAACCCCTTTAACGAAGATTTGAGCCGACTGATAGCAGGCGAAGAAGTAGAGGTTCCCGTTTATAATTTTATTACTGGAACCACTGAGGAAAAGGGAATTCGACTGCAGGTTCCCCCTGGGGAACCGATTATCATCGAGGGTATTCACGGCTTGAATGATCGCCTTACTTGGGCGATACCGGCAGAACAGAAATTCAAAATTTATATCAGTGCCTTAACCCAGTTGAATATCGATTATAGTAATCGAATTCCGACCACTGACAGCCGTTTGCTGCGTCGTATTATCCGTGATGCAAGAACCAGGGGCTATTCAGCACTGGGTACCATAAAACGTTGGCCTTCGGTTCGTCGGGGGGAAGAGAAAAATATTTTTCCTTTCCAGGAGAACGCGGATGTAATGTTTAATTCATCGCTGGTATATGAATTGGCAGCCCTAAAACCTCTGGCGGAACCATTGTTAAAGGAAATTGGTCCTGAAAATCGGGAGTACATTGAAGCGCGTCGTTTACTTAAATTTTTAAGCTATTTTAAAGCCATTTCTACTACCAGTATTCCGCCCAACTCTATTTTAAGAGAATTTATAGGTGGCAGCTGTTTTGAAGATTAACCTTAATCCATCAAGATAGGATAAAAAACCAAATAAGTAGTAATGATGGCTAATAATTCAAGCCCTTGATCAAATATTTTGCTTTAGAGTAAACTATATGCTATAATTAACGAAAATAAAATCCGCGAAGGTAATTTGTAATCCAGTAAAATAGTAGGAAGCATTTAATTTGCCCGAAAGCCTGCAGGTTTAATTATAACCCGTCCCCACAGATTGAATTCTGTTGGAAGACGGGGCTTTTTTTGTCTATCCTTATACTAAGGGCAGGATGGAGCCGTATCTTGATGGTTTATATCGCAAACAGTCCTGGATGTAGAAAAATTTAGGCTATTTCGCTACTTTTTTACGATATGAAGGAAATAGGAGCTAATATCTCGAAATGAAAAACAACCCCATCAAGGAGGCACAAGGAGGCAAGGGATATGGAAGAAAAAAAGGATATGCAAAAGGTTGCAGTACGCATTTTTGACGAAGAATATATAGTAAAAGGTAATGAACAGGCAGAGTATATGGAAATGCTCGCCGCTTATGTTGACAAGAGAATGCGTATGATCAGCCAGCGTAATAAGTACCTGTCAGCAACGAAGGTGGCAGTACTTACTGCGCTAAACCTGGCGGATGATTTAAATAAGCTGCAGGAAGACTATGATGAACTGGTGAAGATGATTGAAGAAGATAAGAAAAACAAAAAGGAATGAAAGGCTACGAACAGGCAGATTGCTCAAAAATTAAAACAGATTGCAGATCTATTACAGATTATAGGTGAATCTTCTTTTAAAATAAAAGCATATGATCGCGCTGCTACCTCTATTTTCCGTCTGGATGAAGATATTGAACAGTTGTACCGGCAAGATCGCCTGTATGATATCCCTGGAGTAGGGAAAAGCATTAAGAAGATTATAGAAGAAATACTGCAGACCGGAAGCAGTTCATATTTGGAGGAGTTATTTCAAAGTGTCCCTCCAGGTGTCTTAACTATGCTCGAAGTGCCGGGCCTGGGTCATCGCTCTGTCCGGCAGATCTATCAAGAGCTGGGGGTTCAGAATTTGGATGAACTTGAAGCGGCTGCAAAATCACAACGTATCCGTACTTTACCTGGTATGGGAGCCAAAACCGAACAAAATATCTTGGAGGGCATTTCCCAATTAAGAGAACAAGGCGATCGTATAACACTCGGGGCAGCGCGTCCCGAGGCTCTGGCTTTATTGCAAGAGATACAGAACCTGGAGGGTGTTCTTCATGCCCAGATAACAGGTAGTATTCGCCGGGGGAAATCATTGGTGGGAGATATTGATATCCTGGCTGCTGCAGAAAATGAAGCTCTGATTAAACGGAAGCTTAAGATTTTGCCCCGCATTTATAGTATTGAAAAAGACAGCGCGGGCTGTTTGGCTGGTCGTTTGAACAGTGGGCATCCCTTTGAGCTTATTATGGTATCTCCCGCCGATTACTACCATAGTCTGGTGTGGACTACGGGGTCCAAACAACACCGATCTAAATTATTTGCAGGGATCGATCGCAGCAGATTTAAGGATTTGGGCAGTGAAGCAGAGGTGTATCAAGCTCTGGGCCTGGCTTATATTCCTCCAGAACTGCGGGAAGATCAGGGAGAATTTGAAGCGGCCCGCAGGGGAATTTTGCCGCATTTGCTTAAACGTGAAGACATTAAAGGGGATCTGCATATGCATACCCTGTGGAGTGATGGCAGCTATGATATTTATGCCATGGTAGAAAAAGCCCGCCAATTGGGATATAGCTACATTGCTATTTCAGAACACAGCAAGTCGCTAACGATTTCCAACGGATTAGATGAAGAGCGGCTGCGGGCACAGGGTAAACTTATTGATCAGATTAATCAGGAATTAGAGGATATTCAGGTGTTGAAGGCCATTGAAGTCGACGTGCTGAAAGATGGGCAGCTGGATCTGGATGATGAGGTATTAAAGGAACTGGATCTGGTTATTGCAGCTATCCACAGTCATTTTCGCCTGGATAAAGAAGAACAAACCAGACGCATCATCAAGGCTATGCAGAATGAACATGTACATGTATTTGCCCATCTAAGTGGACGTTTATTGAATCGGCGTTCTGCTTATGAATTTGATATAGAGAAAGTTCTGGCAGCTGCGGCTGAACACAAGGTGGCACTGGAAATAAACGCTAACCCCGACCGCCTGGATGTGGATGAAAATATAGCCCGGCAGGCAAAAAGCCTAGGGATTCCCATAGTTATTAACACTGATGCTCACCATACCGTCGCTATGGAATATATGGATTATGGTGTACTTACTGCTCGGCGCGGCTGGTTAGAACCGGAAGACGTCTTAAACACCCTTCCCCTGGATGAGTTTAGGCAAGTTTTAAAGAATAAATGATTAATGATCGGCGCAAGATTAAGCCAGATAGTTAGTTTTGTTTGCCAAAGCTGTCTTCAGCTATATCTGCAATCATAAAAAGGCGGGAAGAGGGAAGGCTTATGAGCGGTATGCTATAATGAAATTTGATAGCTTTTGGAAACAGGAAGGTTTTTGCTCACCTTCCTGTGTTGTTTTTAATAAAGAATTTTGGCAAAAGGAATGGAGTTACAGCATGGAATTGTTAGCACCGGCAGGAAATTGGGAATCATTTTTAGCAGCAGTACACAATGGTGCAGATGCCGTTTATCTGGGGGGCCAGCATTATAGTGCCCGACAATCGGCAGATAATTTTAATTTACCTGAGTTAGAGCGAGCTTTGGATTATGCTCATAAGTATAGAAAAAAAGTCTATGTTACCGTCAATACCTTAATTTCGACGGAGGAAATGCCTGCTGTTCTGGATTATCTGTATGAACTTTATGTCCGAGGGGTAGATGCGGTGATCGTACAGGATGTGGGTATGCTTGATCTGGCCCGTCAGATCCTACCTGACTTGCGCCTGCATGCCAGCACTCAAATGACTGTTCATAATCAGCAAGGGGTAAGATTTCTTCACGAAAAAGGTATAAAGCGTACGGTATTGGCACGTGAATGCTCTATTGATGATATCAAGGTTATACGTCAGGAGCTGCCTGATGCCGAATTAGAAATTTTCGTTCATGGGGCTCTTTGCTACAGTTATTCCGGACAGTGTTTGTTTAGTTCCATGGCCGGGGGAAGGAGCGGTAATCGTGGCCGCTGTGCGCAGCCATGTCGTCTTCCATATGATCTTTATCGGGATGGAGAGCTGCTTACTATTCCTGAGCGGGGACGCTATCTGTTAAGCCCGGCTGATCTTTGCCTGATCGATTTTTTACCGCAATTGCAGGAGCTGGCCATTGATTCCTTAAAGATAGAGGGAAGAATGAAACGGCCTGAGTACGTGGCCGTGGTTACCAGGGTTTATCGCGAAGCGCTTGATTATTTAGAACAGAATCAGCCTCGAAGATCTATGCAGGAGCTGCATAATGATTTGCGGACCATTTTTAACCGCAACTTTTCGCCAGGCTATTTCATACCTGACCACCGGGATTTTCTCAGCGATAAAAGACCGAATAATCGTGGCATCTATGTTGGCCGGGTGGTGGAGGCAAAAAATGGGCGGGCAAGCATACGTTTATCTGATACTGTCAGTACAGGGGATGGTTTAACGGTATGGGTCAGCAAAGGCAGAAATCCATCTGGTACGGTTCAGGAGCTTCGCGTTAAGGGGCATAAGGTAGAATCTGCCCACAAGGGCGATATTATAAACGTGGTTTTAGATGGTAAAGTCAATAAAAACGATCGTGTGTTTAAAACGCATGATGCTCGTTTACTTGAGGAAGCTGCCGCCAGCATCCATAATAAGATTCCCAAAATACCTGTTGATGCCTATATATGGCTTGAAAAGGGCAGGGTTCTGGAACTGCTTTTACGGGCTCAAGGGCATGAGGTCAGAATAAGCGGAACGGTGCCGGTAGAGTCGGCTGAAAAACATCCATTGAGTTACGAAGTATTGCGGGATAAGCTGGGAAGAATGGGCAATACGCCCTTTGAATTGCGTATGCTGGTTATAGAGGGTGATCGGCAAGTTATGATCCCTTTCAGTGAAATTAATGAGCTCAGGCGTGCCGGCACCGATCTGCTAGAAAAAAAGATGAAGTTACAGCAGGCTCCTGGTCTGGAATGGGATCTTTTTCAGCAGCGCAAAAATGAATGTCTGCGTGCTTTACCTGGTGAGGACAAAGCGCGGCGCAGTCTGCTGTCGGTTATGACGAATACTTATAAACATGCTGAAATTGCTCTGCAGCAGGGAGCAGACAGGGTTTATATTGGCCTGGAAGGAATGGGGGAGCATCGCCGCCTCAAAATGGAGCAGCTTTACGATCTCTGGGATCGTTTTGGTAAAGATAGGGTGGTGCTTAGTATGCCGCGTATCAGCAAGCCGACGGATCGATTTTCCTATCGGGACTTTATACAGAGATCTCAGGCTGATACTATTATGGTAGGCAATCTAGGAGACCTTCGCTGGAGCCAGGATCTGGACTTGTGCGTTTATGGTGATCTTTCTTTTAATGTTTTTAATCCTTATACCATGGATTTTTATCTGCGCAATGGGCTGCAACAGCTTTGTTTGTCTCCAGAGCTTAATTGGGCTCAATTAAAAAGCTTTCCCAATTTTCATCAAGCTGAATTACTTGTACATGGTCAGCTGATTTTGATGGTGTCAGAACATTGTATGCTGGGTGATATCTTCGGTTTTACGAAGGAAAAATGTCAGCGGCCATGTCAGCAGGGTGCTTATGCGATTCAAGATGAAAAGGGGTATGTTTTTCCTATATCAACAGATGCTGATTGCCGCTTTTATATATTGAATGCTCATAGTTTATGCCTGCTGGATGATATACCGCGCCTCCTTGCCCTGCAGCCCGGCAGTATACGGATTGAAGCCCGGCAGATGCAGGAGCAGGAATTGAGAAACGTTGTTTATGCCTATCGCCTAGCAGTAGATCAGGGAGAAGAGCTCGATCTGCAGGAAATGAGAGAGCGACTGGGAGAAATGCATTCTATAGAATTTACCAGAGGTCACTATTATCGGGGAGTATTATAAGCATGGATAAAAACAGTTTATTAAAACTTGAATATGATAAAATTCAGGAACAATTAGCCAGACAGGCCTATTCAGAGCCGGGCAAAAAGCAGGCTTTAAACTGGCAGCCGATTAGCGATGTGGAAAAAATTGAGGAGTACCTGGATGAAACTGAGGAAGCTATGGATCTACTGCGTTATAGTGAGCCAAGCTTCTTGAGTCAGCTTACGGATATCAGTTCGATTCTAAAAAAAGCCAGAGTAGCAGGGATGCTGCATCCCTTTGAATTGCTACAGGTTTATTACGTTCTCAGGGCTTCACGTCTGGCGGCAAAATATACGGCCCCTCGAGGGGATAAATTAAAAAGAATTACCGATACCCTGGTGATGCAGAGCTCTTTAGAAAAGCAAATCAATCGTGTCATTGATGAGGAAGGAAGCGTTAATAATGATGCCAGTTCTTCTCTAAAAAGCATTCGGGCTCAGATTGATACTCATCGTCAGCGGATAAAAGATTATCTGCAGAATTTTATACGTTCTAGTAGTAATCAAAATAAATTGCAGGATACCATTATAACGGAAAGAGCAGGGCGTTATGTAGTACCGGTTAAACAGGAATATCGCAATGATATTAAAGGTATTGTGCATGATGAGTCAGCCAGTGGGGCTACGGTCTTTATTGAACCTCTGCCGGTGGTGGAAAGCAATAATCATATCCGCAGTTTAGAGGTTGAAGAAAAACGTGAAGTGGAGCGTTTGCTGCGAGATTTAAGTGCTGAGGTATCCCTGGTCAGTATGGAGCTAGCTCACAATGCCAGGGTTCTTACTAGGTTGGATGTTATTTTTGCCAGAGCGCATCTGGCTTTTGCTATGAATGCTTTTCGTCCCCTGATGAATAAAGAGGGCATTATTGCCCTGGAAAAAGCCCGCCATCCCCTTCTGGGTGAAGATGCTGTGCCCATCAATGTTGAGTTAGGCCGGGCCTTTGATGTTCTGGTTATAACGGGACCCAATACAGGTGGGAAGACAGTGGTTTTGAAAACCATTGGCTTGCTGACTGTAATGGCCATGAGCGGCCTATTTATCCCGGCGCAGGAAAACAGCAAGGTAGGCATTTTTGAAAAGATATTTGTGGATATCGGAGATGAGCAGAGCATTGAACAATCATTGAGTACCTTCTCTTCTCATATGCAGAACATAATAAATATGTTAGAACAGGTGGACAATAATTCACTGGTGTTGCTGGATGAATTGGGAGCTGGCACCGATCCCCAGGAAGGCTCAGCTTTAGGTAGAGCTATCCTGGAAGAAATGCAGGCTAAAAATGCCCGTGTCGTGGTTACCACCCATCAAAGCGAACTGAAAACTTACGCTTTTCAAAACCAGCGGGTAGAAAATGCCTGTGTTGAATTTGATCCCCTTACCCTGCAGCCAACTTATGAATTAACTATAGGTACACCAGGACAAAGCAATGCTTTTGAAATCGCTAGGCGGCTGGGACTTGACCAGCGTATCGTAAACAGAGCCCGTGATTTAGTGCCGGAAAGAGAAGCGGAAATGGGCAATATGATACGCAGTTTAAGAGAGAGCCGTTACTATTATGAGCAGGGAAGCAAAGAGCTGTCTCAGGCACAGAGGAAATTAAAGGAAGAAAAAAAGGCCTTTGAACGGGAAAAAGAAGCGTTTACAAAACAGCAAGAAGAAATTCTTAGTAAAGCCCGTACCGAGGCTGATGTCTATGTACGCCAGGTTAAACGCGAAGCCAATGAAGCGGTGGACGAATTAAAAGAAATTTTAAAACAAGAACAAAGGCCCAAATGGCATGAGGTGGAACAAAAGCATCGGCGTCTGAAGAAGATGCATGTACCAGCATATGAAACAGAGGTAGAGGAAAAGAAAAGCAATACTGACCCTATTAAACCAGGTGATTATGTCTTTATCTCTACCGTTCAGCAGAAGGGGTATGTGTTGTCAGGCCCCAATGTGCAGGGTGAGCTTATGGTTCAGGTTGGCATTATGAAACTAACGGTGCATAAAGATCAGTGTATGCTTACACAGTCAGAGGAAGAAAAAAGCAGCAAAGTGCGCAATCAGATCTTGCTGGAAAAGGTGGGTAAGATTTCACCAGAATTGGATCTAAGGGGGCGGCTATCTGCCGATGCCTTGATAGAACTGGATCAATACCTGGAAGATGCCAATCTGGCTGGATTATCTCAGGTGCGTATCATTCATGGTAAAGGAACCGGTGCTCTGCGCAAAGCAGTGCGTGGCTATTTAAAAAATCATCGTTACGTGGATGATTACCGGGATGGTGAGCGTACTGAAGGTGGATTCGGGGTAACCGTGGTGAAGCTGAAATCGTAGGCGTTTACTGTAAAAATAAGAGGGGGAGAAAATGTCCCCCTCTTATTTTTGCTAATTCCCTGATTTTAGATCTTTGCGTGGCTTCATATCCTTTCCTGGTTCAGGGACGATATCTTTTACACGATCTATTATAATGTCCGGAATATCGGGAATATTCATTTCGGTATGCAGATCGCATGTTTCTGTCGGTATTTTTTCGCTGCCGGTTCCAGTTTTGGTGAAAACCCGTCCTTCTGTATGTGGACAGAAGCTCCCGGCCAGTTTTCCAGATTCGGTACAGATAACAAGCAGCTCATGGGCATCACAGCGACCCTGGGGCAGACAGTCTCTACGTACGTATTCGGTAACGATATCATCGCTGGAACAAAGTTCTCCCGGTATTTTACCGGATTTCGAACATATAGAAGTACGTACAATGCTGGCGGGCATAGGGAAGCTTCCTGCGGGAACATCTTTATGAGCCTCCTGCATAATAGCGCGGAACATACGGGCAGGAAATCCTCCTCCATATACATTATGCATGGTATGGTGTCTGTCAAAGCCCATCCATACTGCAGCTGAGAATTGCGGGGTTAGCCCGCAGAACCAGGAATCGCGATATTCTTCTGAGGTACCTGTTTTACCGCAGGTAGGAACACCTGGAATCTGTGCACTGCTGCCGGTTCCTGCTTGAACCACGGTCTGTAGCAGATTACTCATCAGCCAAGCTGTATCCTGCCGCATAACTTTTCGATTCACAGATTGGTGTTCATAAAGTACAGTGCCATCTGAGGCTTCAATCCGTTTGATCAAATAAGGTTTAATATAATAACCACCGTTGCCAAAGGCACCGTATGCCGAGGCCATCTGCAGGGCATTGGTTCCCTTTGTCAGTCCCCCCAGGGAGAGGGGAGCCAGGGATAAATCGTTTTTACCAGGACTGTCGATCAGACTCAGTCCCAGTGCTTTACCGAAGTCATATCCGGTTCTAACTCCCAGGGTATCAAGGCATTGAACCGCATAGGTGTTACTGGACCATTGGATGGCGGTACGCATAGTAATAGGTCCTCGGTATTGACCATCATAGTTTTCGGGTCTCCAAATGCCGCTTTCAGTCTTAATAGCCAGAGGTGCATCATTATAAACGGTATAGGGCATGATCCCATTTTCCAGAGCAGGAGCATAAACAGTTAAAGGCTTAATGGTTGAACCCGGCTGACGAAAAGCATGTGTAGCGCGGTTAAACCCTCGTTGCTGTTCATATTGACGGCCACCTATCAATGTTTTTACTTCACCGGTATGATGATTCACCACTACTATAGCAGCCTGAATGACTTCATCGCCATATGTCTGCGCGGGGAAATTAGCAGGATTTTTAAAAAATTCTTCTGCATAGCTTTGTAAATCAGCATCCATGGTGGTATAGATTTTAAACCCAGCTCTATAAACAGCATACTCGGTATTTTCATAACCTTTTACTTCGGGGAGAATGGATAGAGCTTCATCGATTACTGCATCAACAAAATATCCATATTTTCCATGGCCAGTGCTTCCTTTAACCAGAGATATTTCCTGGTTATAGGCTTCCTCACATTCTTGCTGGGAAATCATGCCGCAATTGACCATGTTGTTTAATACAACGTACTGTCGGTGTTTGGCTGCATCATAGTTTTGGAAAGGATTATAGCCTTCTGGACTCTGGGCTAGGCCGGCTAGCATAGCGGATTCACCTAATGTTAATTCAGATACATCTTTGCCAAAATATGTATTAGCAGCAGCCTGAACGCCATAGGCTCCAGAGCCAAAATAAATCTTATTCAGGTACATGTTTAATATTTCTTCTTTTGAATATTCGGATTCGATTTTAAAAGCCAGCAGGATTTCCTTTATCTTTCTTTCCCATTTTTTGTCCAGGGTTAGAAAAGAATGACGGGCCAGTTGCTGGGTGATGGTGCTGGCTCCCTGGCTGGTAAGATTTCTGGTTTTTATGTTATGTACGATAGCCCGGGCAATGCCTTTAATATTAATTCCATGGTGTTCATAGAAGTCTTTATCTTCGGTAGCGATAAAAGCATCAACAATAGCGGGGGGAATACGGTCGTAAGAAACATTGGTACGGTTTTCTTCTGCATGTAAGCGCGTTACTAAATTGCCCTCATCATCATAGAGAAGGGTTGCATTTGCTCCTGAAAGCTGTGCAGGATCCCATACTGGAAGATCAGCTGCTACGTAGGCAACTATTCCCAGTACAGATACCATAGCGATAATAAATATAATGAGGGTGATTTTCAACCAATTCCTGGGTTGCTGTTCAGTGTAGTTGGCAGGATCTTGATCCGGCGTCAACTCATTTTTGGTCATGAGAGGAACTCCTTTCCTTGAGTCCTGGCTATTTTCTGGCCAGTAATTTTTTGTATTTCCGAAAGGTCTCAAAATTATTATTGCACAAATCGAAAATCATCTCTATGGCTTTTTTAGCTGCTTGAATTAATTCTTAAATGCAAATAGGGGTATGTTGCTTATTTACCTTTTCATATGCTATGATTTTCATGTCAAGGAGGGAATACTTTTGGACAATCAAGTAACCAATCAGGTACATAAGCAAATGCAGATTCTGGAACGTGGTGTAGATGAAATTATACCGCGGGAAGAGCTTATGCAAAAAATCGAAGCTTCCATTAAAGAAAACCGGCCACTCAAAATTAAACTGGGTTTAGACCCTACTGCTCCTGACATTCATCTAGGTCACACTGTGGTGCTGAACAAGCTCAGGCAATTTCAGGATTTAGGCCATGAAGTTCACTTAATTATTGGCGATTTTACAGGCCGCATAGGTGATCCCAGTGGAAGATCCGAAACCCGAAAACAGTTGACCGAAGAGCAGGTCATGGAAAATGCCCGTACCTATCAAGAGCAGATTTATAAGGTGCTGGATTATGAAAAAACAGTTATTCACTTTAACAGTGAATGGCTGATAAAACTGAACCTAGCTGATGTACTGGAACTGGGTGCCAAATATACAGTTGCGCGCATGATGGAACGGGATGATTTTGCCAGGCGCTATAAAGAAGGTATTCCAATTGGTATACATGAATTTATCTACCCGCTCATGCAGGCCTATGATTCGGTGCAGCTAAAAGCGGATGTAGAGATGGGAGGCACCGACCAGAAGTTTAATCTGCTAGTAGGTAGGCAGTTAATGCGAGAATATGGGCTGGAACCACAGATCGCTTTAACCATGCCTATTCTGGAAGGCACAGACGGGGTTCAAAAGATGAGCAAGAGTCTGGGCAATTATATCGGTATTAATGAAGAACCCTATGAAATGTTTGGTAAAACGATGTCTATTCCAGATGAGTTGATCTGTCGTTATTTTGAACTTCTCACCCGCGTCCCCATGGAAGAAATAAAGCGGATGGAAAAAGAAATGGCAGCGGGCAACCTCAATCCGCGTGATGCCAAAATGAAACTGGCTGTGGAAATTATCACCATGTATCATGATGAACAACAGGCGCTGGCAGCCAGGGATAAATTTTTAAAGGTCTTTTCCCAAAACCAGCTGCCAGATGACATGCCTGAGTTTGCTGTGACCGAACCTGATGTGTGGCTGCCCAAATTCCTTCATGAACGGGGAATGGTAAGCTCCAGCAGTGATGGACGGCGCATGATAAAACAGGGTGCAGTGAAAGTGAATGGAGAAAAGGTGGAGCAAGAAGACCTTACCCTGACTGCTGGTATGGTGCTGCAGGTGGGGAAACGGAAGTTTTTAAAAATAAAATAAATCTGAAAAGCCGGGGATTGATACCCGGCTTTAAATATCCTGATCTGTTTAAAAGTCCGGGCCATTTCATCCCTATGGCCTGCATTATTAAGGATAAATCGATAACAGTTGAGCAAAGGAGTTACAATGCGTGCAGCCCGGGGGAGCTAAAACAACAAAGCTCCATACCTGAAACGATAAAAGAAACTATATTAAGAATTTCCGTATAACTACGTAAAAAAAGGAGGGCAATAAATGTCAGTGATACAAATCAAGGATGATATTTTCTGGGTTGGGGTAATGGACCCTGAGCTTGAGGTCTTTGACATTATTATGAAGACTGAATATGGTACCAGTTATAATTCCTATCTAGTTCGGGGCGAGGAAAAAATAGCTCTGATTGACAGTGTAAAAGAGGAATTTTTTGAAGAGTATCTGGCTCAACTTGCACAAGTAGTTAATCTGGAGGAGATAGATTATCTGATAGTTAACCATACCGAACCCGATCATGCAGGTTCCATTGCCAAATTACTTGATCTTATACCAGGGTTAATCATAGTAGGTCATGCCAATGCGGTGGAATTTCTGCGCGAGGTCTGTAACCGTGATTTCGCTTATCAAATGATAAGCAACCGTAGCGAAATTGACCTGGGGGGTAAAACCCTGCATTTTATTAATGCTTTGTCGCTGCATTGGCCTGATACTATGTATACGTATGTTAAAGAAGACAAAGTGCTGTTTTCTTGTGATTCTTTTGGCAGCCATTACCCTGATCAACGCTTATTTAATGACCTTATTGATAAGGATTTAACGGCAGAACTAAGGGATTATTTTGAACATATACTGGGGCCTTTTAAAGCCCCTATGCGTAATGCGCTTAATCGGCTGGAAAAATATGATATAGATATTATCTGTCCCGGGCATGGCCCGGTATGGAGGCAAAATCCAGACTATTATATAAACCTTTACCGGAAATGGAGTGCTGAAACCACTGTTGCCGATACCCGACCAACAGTAATACTGGCCTGGATTAGTGCCCATGGTTATACTGAACACCTGGCGCGTAGTATTGAACAGGGTCTGACTACAACAGGTGCTTTAAATGTAAAGGTTTATGATTTATTAAATGCTGATATGAATACACTGGCCCGAGAGATTCAAACTGCCTCTGGTTTGCTAATTGGTACACCAACTATTAATAAAGATGCCCCACCCCAGGTATGGGATTTGCTTACCCGTCTATCTCCATTGATACATGGTGGTAAAGTGGCAGCTGCTTTTGGAGCTTATGGTTGGAGTGGTGAAGCGGTACCCATTATCGAGTCCCGACTGAGGACGCTGCGGATGAAAATAATGCCCGGTCTGCGGGTGCGCATGAAACCGACAGTATCGGATTTGGAACAGGCGGTTGATTTTGGTAAACGTTTTGCCCGGGCTGTGCTGGGGGAAGATGATTTACTGGAGGGGAATCTCAAATTTCAAGCAGCGGTAAATCCTAATAATAGCCATGATTTTAAGGCTGAAAATTATAAAAGAATTTATCAAAATTCCGATATTATGGTCTACTGGAATCCTGAACAATGCACCCATGACACCAATTGTTTTTCTACTTTGCCTACCGTATTTAATCCTTCGGCGCGTCCCTGGGTAAATATTGACGGTGACGATCCTGTTGCGATTATTAAAACGGTTGATGGTTGTCCATCAGGGGCATTGAGGTACTCACTTCCAGAAGGCTCGACCGTGAACCCGGATCTGGCCCGGGGACCAGGTTGGATACATTATTATGATAATAAGGAAAGAAAATAAGAGCATCCAGGAAACAGATGGACGAAACGCGCGGGTTTTGGTGTTGTCAGGAAAGTTAGGTGTTAGGCGCCTAACTTTCCTATCATATATATTCGATATACGCAGTTTGTTTGTCGGTTTTAATAGTGATGGGACAAAATAGCGTTCAGCAGAAAACCGGATAGCGATAATCAGTACCTGTCAGCATCCTGTATATGCGATGAAACCAATGCCCTTGGCGCCACTTACTGTACTTGCAGCCAGAATAGAAGCTTAATAAGCTGTTAACAACTAAATTTTTTTCATCTCTACCCAGTGACCTGGTTGGCCTTCAACATCTGCTACAAGGCGATAATTGCTAATACCAGTTTTTTTCATTACTTCTTCTAGTTCAGCTCCTTTTATAAAGCCTTTTTCCCCCTTAGCTTCCAGTATTTTACGTTTTTTACCTTGAAGGCGTTTACGCATGGTAGCTGGTGTATATCTACCTAAACCACCTCCAACAAAAGCAACACCGCCTGGCTTCAAGACCCGGTGTATTTCTTGCAGGCCTTTAACCTGATCTTTCCAAAACCAGAGTGAACCGCGGCTGATCACCAGATCAGCAAAATCATCCTTGAAAGGAAGGGCACATACATCTGCTTGCACAAAATGAAGCGGATTTTGCAATTTGTTCATAGCGGTATTTTTTTTGCTTATCTCTAAAGCCTCAGGATCCAGGTCTACAAAATACATTTCCAGCTCGGTGATTTTAGCCAGTTCAATACCTAAAAATCCATGACCAGTGCCGATATCAAGACATTTGCCAGCGGTAATTTGATAGTCATCCAGTATTTGTTGTGCAATTAAGGGATAAACAGGCATTAGATCTGAGAATGGATTTGTCATTTGCATTCCTCACTTTATAAAGATAAAAAATACTTCAGTTTAATAAAGCAATCCTTTTATATTCATACTTTCGATCCTCTGATAACGTTTAGATATTGCTCCCAGCCTTCCCAGCGCAATGTAACCTTGTTATTCGCTAAGAGCTCAGGGATGGATGATTCGGGCGCAGCGGGAACAAAGGCCTGTAAAGCCAGGTATTCTTGCACTTGTCGGGACATCAGAAAATCTCCCATTTCTAACAGTCGCTCATCGGCTTTTTTACTCCATACCATAACCTGGGGCATACAAAAAAGTCCGTCCTGCGGAAAGATTAAGCGAGTGTTTTTCTGGCGGGAAATACGGGCAAAAGCGATATTGGTTATTCCCAGGGGATATACACC
>DUSB01000146.1 GCA_012840625.1 Syntrophomonadaceae bacterium | reverse complement strand
TTAATATGGATCTTCAGGAAAAGGATAATGTCACCTGGTTAGAGTACGAGTTAATTGAAAACAATCCAGCTGGAGAATACCGGCGGGATATGACCTGGTGCGTTTTTGATGAGAAAGCCAACCGACTGGCGAATCTATTGCTCAAAAGAGGTATTAAAAAAGGTGATAAGGTAGCTATTCTTTTAATGAATTGCCTGGAATGGCTGCCTATTTATTTTGGAATATTAAAAGCAGGTGCTATCGCCGTACCTTTAAATTTCCGCTACACGGCCGAGGAAATAAAATACTGTCTGGATTTATCCGATAGTGCTGCTTTAATCTTCGGACCTGAATTTATCGACCGTATGGAGTCAATTATCAACCAAATACCCAAAGTAAAAACAATTTTTTACGCCGGGGAAAACCGCCCAGATTTTGCCGAGAGCTATGACCGCCTTACGGCTAATTGTTCCTCACAAGCTCCAGCTATTACCCTTTCCGATGACGATGATGCAGTAATCTATTTTTCTTCGGGGACTACGGGATTTCCTAAGGCAATTTTGCATACCCATAGAAGTTTGATGTCATCTGCATATACCGAGCAAGCCCATCACGGACAAACCCGTGAGGATAACTTTTTATGCATTCCTCCACTTTACCATACCGGTGCCAAAATGCACTGGTTTGGCAGCTTGTTTTCAGGGAGTAAAGCTGTTTTACTGCGTGGAGTTAAGCCGGAATGGATACTCAAAACCGTGTCCGAAGAAAAGATAACCATTGTCTGGCTATTGGTGCCGTGGGCTCAGGACATTCTTGATGCCATTGAAAGCGGCGAGGTTAATCTGGAAGATTATGAATTGTCCCAGTGGAGGCTGATGCACATCGGTGCTCAACCAGTTCCGCCTAGCCTAATTAAGCGCTGGAGAAAATACTTTCCTAACCATCTTTATGATACGAACTATGGCTTGAGTGAATCAATTGGACCAGGCTGTGTCCATTTAGGTACAGATAATATCCATAAAGTCGGTGCTATAGGCATTCCAGGGCATAATTGGGAAGTCAAGATTGCTGACAAGGAAGGCTGTACCGTTCCCCAGGGACAAGTTGGTGAACTGCTAGTTAAAGGACCAGGCGTCATGAAGTGCTATTACAACGACCCCGAAGCAACTGCTGCAGTACTTAAGGATGGCTGGTTATACACAGGAGATATGGCCCGGATGGATGAAGATGGTTTTATCTATTTGGTTGACCGTAAAAAAGATGTAATCATAAGTGGAGGAGAAAATCTCTATCCGGTACAAATTGAGGACTTTCTGCGCGGCCATGATGCAGTTAAGGATGCAGCCGTTATAGGGTTGCCGGATAAACGTTTAGGAGAAATTGCTGCAGCTATCATAGAACTGAAACCGGGCTACCAGTGCAGTGAAGAAGACATCAAAAAGTTTTGTGCTCCCATGCCGCGCTATAAACGTCCGCGGGTAATAATTTTCGATAAAGTCCCGCGTAATCCAACCGGTAAGATAGAAAAACCCCGTTTAAGGGAAAAATATGGCGCAACGTTTTTGGTTGCGGCCCAAACGAAAAGTTAACAAGAGATACTTGGGGGACAGCAAACCTGTCCCCCTGTGCGTCCCGCGTTTTTTATTTTCTGCAATCCAGGGACAGTGAACTAAAGTAACCCCTTCCATATTTAGAAGAAAGTAATTGCCAATACAATAAGTCAATAACTCTGGTGCCTGGCACCATTCAAATACATATTACCACGCAGATTGTTTGGAATAGATCTGCTGTATTTCCTGGGGGGATTTGCCGGTTTCTTTGGAAACGAGTTCCAGGGCTTTTTCTGCGCCTACCTGTTCCATTTTATCCCGGTATTTCTTCCAGACCTTCACTTCTTCTGCGGTGAGCTGTTTGCTCCAATCTTTTTCTTGAAGGTTCTCATAGTTGAAACTCATTTTATCGTATTCACCGGGCTGAATGTTTTTGGCATTGCTTATGGATCCATCAGGGGCATAGGTGACTTCGCCTAATGGGCAGATGGAATAGCCATAGTATTCTTTGTAATCATAAAACCATATGCTTAAGGCATTAAATTCCTTTTCTTTGGCCAGCTCATGGGCGGCCTGTTGGGCTACTTTTTTGAGCTCATCAACGCCTGGTTGACCGGGAACCTCAATGGCCAGGGTATAGCTTTTAGCATTTTTCAGGCTGGTATCCTCGCATTTAATGATAGAGTATTCTGGTACCTCGCCTTTTGGTTGTGGCGGCAGCTGTTTACCACATCCGGCTGCCGTAAAAGTAAGCAAAACCAGGATGGTAAGTGTAAACAAAATCCTTCTTCTCCGCATTTTCTACCCTCCAAGATCGAAAAACATTCTTTATCTTTTCCCATTCTGCCAGATTTCTGTCTATCCTTCAAATGGTATATCCATATTTTATGGGCTTATCATAATAAAGACCAAGATAGTCTGATGCAAAATGCAGCACTTGAGATGACAGGAGATCATAGTAATGGCTTTTAATACAGGTAGACAGGCCTGGGCGGCTTGAGCTATTTTCATACACCAAGTCTGCATTTGCTGCACAAGGGTACGTTTTTAATGTTGAATTTTCTTAAGCCGGGATGTCTATAGACCCTACCTAGTTGGTGATAGGGACCGGAAATAGGGGATAGCGGATTTTTTCTGCTTTTGATGCCCCTGTTAGCACGGCGGGCATGTTTCTTGCATGTAAATAAAGTGGGGATGTTTTTTTAGACTCCCAATAAGCAGATGGAGGGAGATAAGTATATAAGGCAGTGTCTTGAGACTGTTTTCAAGTGTACCGGGATATTATTTCAGAAAGTGCTTTCCGGTAATCTAAAAAGTAAATGCTTATTTATGGTTATATAGTTTTTATTTATAACCGACATTTAGAAAATATGCTTTTTACCTGATACCAAACTGGAAAGAGAAGATTTTGTGGAGGTGTTTTGGATTGGAATGGTTGGGTCCGGTAGGGATTTGCATTGGGATCATTCTATTAATTATCGCTTCGTATAGAGGTGTGAATATCATTGTTACTGCACCGATTGCGGCTGCGATTATTATTTTAAGCAATGGTATGAATATAAAAGAAGGTTTGTTTGCCAGCCAGGGGTCTTATATGGCGGGACTGGGTGGTTTTGTAGTAGCTTACTTTATAATTTTTGTACTGGGCTCTATTTTAGGGAAGTATTTAGAAGATAGTAAGGCAACCTATACTATTGCCAATAGCATTCTGCAGATTACCGGTAAAGATAATGCTTATGCGGTATTGATTGCCATTGCAGCAGTAGGTGCTGTTTTAAGTTACGGTGGGATCAGTGTATTTATCGTTGTTTTTACCCTGGCTCCATTGGCCCGGCCGCTTTTTAAGGAATTAAACATTGCCTGGCACCTTTTTATTGCTGCTTTTTTTGCGGGGGTGGGTACTTTTACCATGAGTATGCTGCCGGGAACTCCGGCGATTCAAAATGTTATTCCTACCCAGTTAGGGACCACGCTTACTGCAGCCCCCCTCATGAGTATTGTGTGTTCGGTGGTGATTATTGCTTTTTCGCTCCTTTATATGAAATGGCAATTAAATCTTTCCATCGCAGCAGGAGAGGGTTATGAACCGGTTGGACAAGAAATGAGGGTGGATCTTGACCCAGATGAGCTGCCATCACTTGGAGCAGCCATAACGCCGTTAATTCTTCTTATTGCCATCATACTGGTTGGGAGCAGTCTGAAGGTTCCTGATATCATTATACCGGCCTTGTTGATTGCCATTATAAGTGCAGCTATTCTTTTAAATAAACATCTTCCCCAGCAATTATCTACCCTGAATGAAGGGGCAGTTAATGCTGTTAAACCGGCATTTTTTACCGCCGCTGCAGTGGGAGTGGGCAGTATTACCGTTATAGCTCCGGGATTTAAGGTTATTCTGGATGCAATTTCTGGTTTACCCGGGGGCACTCTGGTGGAGGTCATTAGCATTACGGGGCTGCTATCGGTGGTTACAGCATCTCCCTCGGGTGCATTAGGGATTGTTATTCCCGCTTTTGGTGAGACGTGGCTGGCCAGCGGTATTGCTCCTGAGGTTATTCACCGCGTTGCTGCTATTGCTTCGGGGGCCTTTGGTGCTATGCCCCACTGTGGAGTGGTTTTCGGCATCATGGCAGTAACGGGCTTAACCCATCGGCAAGTTTTCCGGCATTTCTTCTCCATCGGTGGTATTGGAGGTTTTATAGCATTAATTACTGCAGTGCTGATGTCGTTTTTCTATTAAAGGAGACTGGCTAATATTCCCTGAATGCTATGTCCATTACCTGGTACTATTTGCGGATGAGTTTTTTGTTTATCTGGCGGGCAACCCCAAAAAATCATTGTATGATATAATATATATATATACCAAGTGTAATAGATATCAACTTGTTCGTTGCTCACCAATTATCTGGTGGGATGGAAGTTATGATGCTGAAATAAGGGACATGCGTATATTTACCCCGGGTAGTCTGCCCGGGGTAAATAGTGTTTTTTATAAATATTCTAATACCCAGAAGGAGCGAATTTGATGGAAGAGACATTTATCCATCCGACTAGAGGATTTCGTTACCAGGTACAGTACAGCCAGCGTAAGACGGTAGCGATAAAGGTTGAAGCAGCAGGCATTATAAGCGTAAAAGCGCCAGAAAGTGTCAGCCGAAAAACGATTGAAGAGTTGCTGGAAACCAAAGCCAGATGGATTGGAAAGCAGCTGGCTGCTTTGGAGAATTATGAGCTCCTGGGTCTGCGGCAGGGATTGTTAATGTTTCAGGGTAACATTTACCCTGTACAGCTGGAAAGAATGCCCTATCAGGAAGAACCTGAAATATTTTTGCAGGACGATAAGATTTATCTG
>DUSB01000145.1 GCA_012840625.1 Syntrophomonadaceae bacterium | reverse complement strand
GTATAGAACAGGCTCTACAAACAATCCATCCTCACCCGACTCTGGGTGAAGCCCTGCAGGAAGCAATCATGGATGTTCGTGGTCAGGCTATACATTTGATACCTGGCCGCTCAAAAAAATAATTTATTCTTTGACCAGAAGGAGTGAGAAGATGGATACGCTTATCGAACAGCTTATTCAGGAGGAGTATCAACGGCAATCCCAGGGACTGGAAATGATTGCTTCAGAAAATTTTGCCAGCCAGCAGGTTATTCGTACTATGGGATCTGTTTTAACCAATAAATATGCGGAGGGATATCCGGGCAAAAGATATTATGGTGGATGCGGTGTGGTTGATAAAGTGGAACAACTGGCCATAGATCGTGCCCAAGAATTATTTGGAGCCGATCATGCCAATGTGCAAGCTCATTCGGGTGCGAATGCCAATCTGGCGGTATTTTTTGCCGCTTTAACCCCGGGTGATACTATTTTGGGTATGGATTTATCCAATGGCGGTCATCTTACGCATGGATCTCCGGTTAATATATCCGGACGTTATTTTAATGTAGTCTCCTATGGTGTTGATACAGAAGGATTTATAGATTATGAAGACGTTCGTGCCAAGGCACTGCAGCACAAACCCAGGATGATTATTGCGGGAGCTTCTGCTTATCCAAGAATCATTGATTTTAAGGCGTTTAGAGATATTGCTGATGAAGTTAATGCCTATTTATTTGTGGATATGGCGCATATTGCAGGTCTGGTTGCGGCTGGACTTCATCCTTCTCCCATTCCATATGCGGATTTTGTAAGTTCTACTACCCATAAGACATTACGTGGACCCAGAGGTGGCTTGATTCTCTGTAAAGAAAAATATGCCAAAGACATTGATAAAGCGATTTTTCCTGGTACCCAGGGAGGACCATTACAGCATATTATTGCTGCCAAAGCGGTATGTTTTTATGAAGCCCTGCAGCCTGAATTTATAGATTATCAAAAACAGGTACTTAAGAATTCTGTTGCTCTGGTGAAAGCATTACAGGATCATGGTTTTAAGATTGTTTCGGGAGGAACAGATAATCATCTTATGCTGCTTGATCTAAGCAATATTCCGGAAATGACCGGGAAAAAGGCACAGAATTTATTGGAAGATGTCGCCATTACCGTCAACAAAAACACCATCCCCGGTGAGACCAGGAGTCCTTTTGTTACCTCTGGAATCCGTGTAGGGACACCGGCTTTAACCACCCGTGGAATGAAAGAAGCACAAATGGAGATCATTGCCGATCTCTTTTACAAAACCTTATTCAAAGAGGGTCAGTACATAGATGAAATCCGTGCAACAGTAGCGGATTTATGTGCACATTTTCCGCTATATCCCTCGATATAATGTGAGGAAATAATAAATACAGGTAGATAACCCGTGCCGCTTTTGACACGGGTTTTACTATTTCATAAGCAAACAAAAGCAGAAGAAGAGGTGAAGCTGTGTGATATTGGTACGCAGTGATTGTCAGGATCCTTATTATAATCTGGCTTTAGAGGAGTATTTATTTTTTCAAAGAACTGATTTACATCCCTTGTTTTTTTTGTGGCAGAATAGCCCTACGATCGTGGTAGGACGCAATCAGAATACCCTGGCGGAAATAAACCGCAGCTTTGTTGAGGAAAAGAGCATCAACGTAGTTCGTCGTTTGTCAGGCGGTGGGGCTGTATATCATGATCTGGGTAATCTTAATTTTACCTTCATTTTGCAAGGGGTTGCAGGCAAGGGATTTGATTTTGCACGTTATACCCGCCCGGTTATAAAGACCCTCCGTAAGCTGGGGGTGCAGGCGGAGGATAATGGTCGTAATGATATTACCATCGACGGCAAAAAATTTTCTGGCAATGCCCAGTATCGCCATCAGGATCGCCTGCTGCATCATGGGACACTGCTTTTTAACACCAGCCTGGAGGATATGGTTCAGGCATTAACTCCCGGGCAGGCCAAATTAGAATCGAAAGGGATTGCCTCCGTTCGCAGCCGGGTTACCAATCTGATTGAACATCTCCCGGTGGGTACGACTTTGGCAGATTTTCAGCGGGAGCTGATCAAGAATGTATTGGAGGAATATGGTGCTGGTCAACACTACTTTCTCTCGGCAGAGGATGAAGTACAAGTGGAAAAATTAAGTGCAAAGCGTTATCGTACCTGGGAATGGAATTATGCCCAATCACCTGCCTGTAATCTTATACGTTCAAGGGCCTTTCCCTGGGGGCAGATGGAAGTACATATGGATATTCAGAATGGAATTATTCAGCAATGTTTTGTGTATGGAGATTTTTTTACTGATCGGGATATTAAGGAGCTTTGTGCCCTGATAGAGGGAAGTCCTTATATGGACGAAGAAATACGAAAGCGTTTGCAAACCGTTGATCTTAACACCTTTATTCCCGGGTTGACTGTGGATCATTGGCTGGAGCTGATCTTATCATAAGCCAAAGGAGGTAAGTATATGCAGCTTTATATGCTGGGACAAGATACAGGCTACATACAAGATGAGACCAATATCGGATTTTATATTTTTCCTGATAAAAGCTGCCTCTTGATTGATTCCGGGGCAGGGGGCAACAAGGCCCAGGAATATCTTGATCTTCTACAAGAACAAGGTCTGGCCCTGCGGGCGATATTGAACACCCATGCCCATGCAGACCATTGTGGTGGCAATGCTTACCTGCAGGAACAGACCAATTGTGCCATATATGCCTCTTCCCTGGAGGCTTTCTATATCCAAAATCCCTTTATGGCACCCCTGACCTTATTTTCTGCTCATCCCCCCCTTGTTTTAGCCAATCGCTACTTGATGCCTGAAAAAAGCTGCGTAAGCCAGGTAGTTAGTGCAGGTGAATGGCATTATGAAGGGGTTTGTTTTTACCTCATCGCCCTACCAGGGCACAGCCTGGATCAGCTGGGCTTATTGACACCCGATGGGGTAGCTTTTATAGGTGATAGTCTGATGACCGATACCATGGTAAAGCAATTTGGCTTTGTCTATGCGGTAAACATTGAACAGATGCTGGCCAGCTTTCAAACCCTGCTGCAGTTAAAAAAAGACACTCAAATAATCGTTCCCGGACATGGGGAACCGTTTCGCGATCTCTCCAGCAAAATCCAGATCAATCAGAGCCTGGTGGAGGAAATCACTGCATTTATCTTAGAACAGCTTGAGGAAGGTCTGAGCCGGGAAACACTGCTGGAACGAACCATCCGGCATTTCCAGCTGCCTTTTAATAGCAGTCAGTATTATCTTATTATGTCTACCCTATCTGCATTTCTCAGCTTTCTAATGGATGAGCGTATGGTTAGATCAAGAGCCAGCAACGGGCAGATCCTATATCAGCGTATAGCCAAAACCGGGTTTAAAATTTTTCCACCCGTTCTACCAAACGATTAAAGGCCTGTTTAATATTGCTCTGCTGTAACTGCCATATGTGCTGTTTTGTATCAGGAAGGCTATGAATGCGTTCACAGGAGGGAAGAAAGTCTCCAATCTTCTCATAGCCGAAATATTCAGCGATGGAAAAAAGTATGGTGGTGTTATGATCCCATTCGCTGCTTACTATTTTACAGGGAAGGATTAGATTCAAGCCTTTTTGTCCCTGACTGATCTGATTTAGTTGTTCCTGCAGCACACTTAAACGGTGGAGTTCATTTTCATTGCGCAGATCGGTACAGGCGATAACATTATCCGCTAGTAGAGCAGCAATTAGAAGTTCCTCTGCTTCTCCGCCGGGATTGATAATAAAATAATCATAAGGCAGTTCATAGATCGTATTTAATATAGCCTCATTCTGAAACAGCTCCACACGGGGAGATATTCCTGGATAAAGCAGATCAATGCCCAATGCGCTAGGATAGATATCCCGTTGCAGATCTTTGGCTTCTGCTTGCCATTGTACTTCATACGGCTCAATCTTAACCTCAAGCCAATTGTACACGCCCGGGTTACTGTTTACATTACAAAATAAAACCCTGTATCCTTTGCGAAGCAGGCCAACGGCTAAATTGATGGCTACGGTTGTCTGACCAACACCACGTCGACTGGAAATTATACTAATAATGTGCATAACGTCACCCCAAAGTAAAAGTAGACTTGCTATTATCTTCTCTTTATACCCCGAAAATATCATTCTGTAAAGATAAAAGCCCAAAAGGATCTGCGCTCGGGGTTTAGAAACAGGAAATACAAGCCGGGATTGGTGCTGGTGCAGAAGTAGAAGCTTTAATTTGCTTTAGGAGCATAAAATTTTATTTTAAATTAAACTAGTTATGTCGAAATAAAAAGAAAATAAAATGGATATAGCCGGCTGTTGCAGCCGGCTATATTGCTGGTCTGTTTTATTTTTGTTTATTTTACTCTCTGCCAGATTGCTGCTGCACCCTGACCGTGGCCGATACACATAGTTTCCATGATGTACTCTACATCAGAGAAATCATCATCCTGGAACATATAGAAGATGTCACAGGCCATGCGAGCACCAGTACATGCCAGTGGGTGACCGATGGAAATTCCAGATCCCCATACATTCAGGCGATCTTTGGGCAGGTTGAGAGTTTTCTGTACATAGACAGACTGGGAAGCAAAGGCTTCGTTAACTTCCCACAGACCGATCTGATCCTGAGTCATTCCAGCTCTCTTTAAGACCTTGGGAACAGCCAGAGAAGGCCCAATTCCCATTACATCGGGTTCACAACCAATAACAGCCCAGCTGGCCAGTTTCATAACCGGTTTTCTATCCAGCTTCTTGGCGCCTTCTTCGGTTGCTAAGACCACGCCAGCAGAGGCGTCATTGATCTGTGAGGCGTTCCCGGCAGTAACAGTGGCTTTGTCATCCTGCATGAAAACAGGAGGCATTCCAGCCAGTTTTTCAACGGTAGTGTCACGACGTAGACCCTGATCGCGGAAAACAACCATGTCAACATCTTCTTCGCCTTTTTCGGCCCGTTCTTTAGCCAGGTGTTCGCTGGCAACGAAGGTCGGCTCAGGTGTTAAGGGATCTTCTTTAAAGGATTTTTTGGGCACCTTACATTTAACGGGTATGATAGCATCCCAGGTTTTTCCTTTACCACCGTTGGCATCCTGCGCGGCGGCACATTTCATATGAGATTCATAAGCAAACTGATCCTGTTCCTCACGGGTGATATTATACCGCCGGGCTACGATTTCAGCAGTATAGCCCATATTAACTGCGCCCAGTTCCATGAAATTACCTAAATCAGGATGAATGTCAGCTCCGGCTCCCATTGGCAGATGGGTCATATGCTGAGTTCCACCGGCAATCTGTACATCGCCACCCCAGCCGTTCTTCATGGCTGCAGTTGCGAAAGCGATGGAGTTAATACCAGAGGCGCAGAAACGGTCTACAGTACAGCCCGGTACGTCATAAGAACCTCCGGACAGAATCCAGGCCATGCGTCCCTGGTTCAGGCCCTGCTCCATAAATGCATTAGCAGTTGCTGCCCATACAACATCATCAATGATTTCCTGTTTTTCCTTGTCTTCCAGGCCCAGTCTCTTCCTCAGTTCTCTAAAAACAAAGGTGGTTAATTCGTCGCCACGAACGTTTGTAAACCAAGATCTTTTCCCTGCACGCGCTACCGCTGTACGCGCAGCTTCCACTACATAAACTTCCTTCATACTTATAAGTCCCCCTTTTAATATTGTTTTCCTAATTCCACACTGTCGTATAAAGCCCAACCACTCCATTTAATCGTTTCTTCATACACAATATAAATCCTTCTTTTTCCATAAGACAAAAAATTTAACAATATTACAACGAAAATACAAACATGGAAAATAAAATATAAAATATCTGGCATTTTAAATAAATAGTCAGTTGATAAAGAGTTTGTGAATTGGCATAAAGGGCTCTGTTTTTTTCCTATTTTAAAAGGAATAATAGATGAATTGTCGAAGTACATCAGGGATAGTAATAGAAGGGTGGTTGCATGGGAGAATATTTAAAATATTCCCTGCTTATTTTCATTCCGGTAGGATGCTTTTTATTCTGGTATTTAGTTCGTCAGGGTATAGAAAAAAAGACAACGGTTGGGATTCTCGTTCTTTCATTGGTGTTTATTATTACCTTTCCTCTATCTATGGCGTATATGGGTTTTGTCCTGGCCTGCGTAGTATATCTTTTTATTTTGGGATGTATGGTCGTAATCTTAAATCGCACCATTGAAAAATCCTATTCCAGTGATGAGCAGGTGCTGTCTGATGCTGGAGAAGTATCATCTTCTTACAGCACTACACCATTTGACTCTGATGGCAGTGAATCAGCACCGAGCAGCTATTATGAGGGAATGGCAGCTGCAACAGAAACAGAAAGCATGGTGTTGGAAAGCCAGGCAAGCGGTAAGACAATAGAGGAATTGCAGGAAGAGCCACAGGAAGAGCTACAAGAAGTACTACAGGAAGAGCAGCAAGAAGGATTGCAGGAAGAGCCACAGGAAGCGATGCTTTCTGAGGAGGAAAACTTTTTACCAGATGCTGAAGCAGATCAGCTTGATCTGAAAGCGGAATCTGCCCCATGGCAGGCAACTATCGAGGATAGCAGTGAAGAAATGAGCGAGCATTTGCTCGAGTTTTCTGTTGCTGCTGTTTATGAACCGGAAAATATGGTGATGAAGAATGAAGATGGCGGGACTGACGTAGATTTGAGACAGGATATCCCAATAGATGTCGATTTACTACATAATGAAGAAGGGGCTGAAACCAGGGCTAGGGAGAAGGATGAACAGATTAAAGAAAATACCTTTATGGTGAATGAGCTTCTTGAGGAGGGTTTCCGGCACAAATTCAATGAGGATGAGGCAGCCGCGGTTCACTCTTTTATGCAGGCATATGAGCTGAGTGGGGAGGAAGAATTGCGCGGAATGCTGGCGCTGGAGATTGCTAATCTGCATAAGAACGCAGGTCATTATGATGCTGCACAGGAAATTCTTGCTATAACCATTGGAAATGCTAAGAATCAAACTGCTATAATAAAGGACATAAAGCTTCAGCTTTCGTTTTTACAGGTTCTGATTACAGAGTTAGATCGACTGGGATTACATGCTATACCCTTTTCGCAGGTACCCCGGTGGGTACGCCTGAAGGTTGCCGACAGATTACAGTCAGACCAAAGCAAATGAAGGGAGTATGATGTATGAAAAAGAGCCAGGAAATCATTGGCTTGCCGGTTTTCGCTATTGTAGATGGCCGCAAAATCGGCCAGGTAAAAGATTTGGTAATAAATCCTGAAGAGGGAAAAGTGGATTATATCCTGGTTAGCAATGGCAGTTGGTATGTTGGTGCTCGTATTCTTCCATATAAGGCAGTTCTGGGCGTTGGAGAACATGCAGTAACGACGGAGAGCGAGAATCAATTAACCAACATTAATGAAACAGCTGATGCTAACAGTCTGCTACAACGAAATATTGAAGTAATAGGCAACCGGGTTCTTACAGATAAAGGGAATCTTATTGGTGTGGTTAAGGAATTTGAAATTGAGGAAGCCAGTGGCAAATTAACTCGATTGGAATATAAGCTGGCCGATGATGAAGGAAAAACAGCCATTATCGATGCGGAAGATGTACTGACCTATGGAGCCGATGTACTGGTGGTACGTGAGAAAGAAGCTACAAACAATGAGCCCGAAGTCATACCAGCAGCCCCGCTGAAGTCATATACTGCTGAAGAGGAAAAGGATGGCTCTGTAAAGGCTGAATCATCTGAGCAAAGCGGTGAAAGTTCAGCCTTATTTAAGGAACGGCAAAAGCAGTATTTGCTGGGTAAGCAAGTTATTCAGGATATAAAAGATTCTGATGGAATCGTGTTAATTCCCGAAGGAACAGTGGTTAGCGAAGAGGTTTTTGCGCTGGCAGAACAAAAGGGTAAATTTATGGAGCTATCTCAATGTGTCCGCTAATTTTTCAGGAGAAAACGAATGCCCTATATGCGTAAAGGAATAAGGGTTTTTATCGTATTGCTGCTGACCATTTTATTGACTATTTTTCTGAGTTCTTATGTACTGGCTATCCAAGACAAGAGTGTTTATCCGTCCACCATTTCGGTAGGAGGTTTACCTATAGGGGGGCTTACACGTCAAGAGGCGGTAGAGTATTTGCACAAAGCGGGTCCCGATAGGTGGGCTAATCCTATGATACTGAAAGTGCCTGCAAGCCAAACTACTATGGAACGATCCCTTGATGAAATGGGATTGACTTATGATCTTGATGCGACTCTGGATCAAGTGGAGCGGCTTATTCAGAATGCTGAAGGGCCATATCCCCTGAACCATGCTACCATCAGAGGAAAAACTCATAATGTTGGGGTGATCTTGCGGATTGAGAGTTCGCAAGCTTTGTACAGCCAGTTAAATCAAATCAAAAAAACCATTGATCGTCCGGCGGTTAATGCCAGGGTTTTGTATAAACAGGGCTCATTAGAATACCGGGCTCATGAAAACGGTCGTATTGTGGATATAGAAAAAACTATACATAGCTTGTTGCATCATCCCTGGTCAGCGCAGAACAATACAGTTCAAATAATAACACGCAGTATCAGTCCTGCTGTCTGTATCGAAGACATAGAGGACATTCAGCAATTGATGGCAGTGGCAGCGGTTCCCATTGATTTACCGCCTGTACAGGTTCAAGCTCTCCAGCAAGCGGTGGATAGCATTGATGGTATGATTTTGCTTTCAGATGATAAAATTTATTTTCCCCGGGATCTAATTAAGAAGGACAGCGATTATTTCTGGTCTCAGCCTGTATTAGATCTTCTTATGCAGATTATGGAAGAAAGCTGTCAGATGGCACAGCTTCAATATCAGCGTATTAATCATTCGGGATTCATAGTGTCTAATTCGCTGCCCCATCCTATTTTAATAAGCCTGCAAATTGAGCAGGGGCAGCTTTTTGTCCGGCTCTTTGGCTGCCAAACCGTCGCAGGCAGGGAAGTTGTGGTCATTAAAGAACAGCAACCAATACCTTATAATGAAAAAATAATTCGTGATTCTTCATTATCTGCTTATGAGCGTCAGCTGGTACAAAAGGGACAGAATGGCATGGTCATTCGTACCTATCGAATTGTAAAACAGGATGGTCGTGAATTGGAACGTAGCCTTCTGGTAGAGGAAGTTATACAGCCAAGGGATGCTGTGATTCATATAGCACCTGCGGTGGTGTTAAAATAAGAGTATGCAAGAACTCAGGTGAAAGGGGTTTTAATGATGGAAGAACTGCTTCATCAGGTTAAGGGTGAGATGCTTAGGACGCTAATCTGGTTATTGATCGCACTGGCTGTTAGTATCGGATTGTATACCTTCTTATGGTAGTGAAAATTATTCGGTTTAGCGGGACTGCACCTGGAGCAGTCCTTTGTTTTTTTATACCTTCAGCCCAGTATTACAGTATTCTAAAGATATAGTTTATCGGCTGAAAAGGGCCACCTTAGCGGCAAAACATCATGTAAAAGACTGTATTTATGTATGATCTAAGTATCATATGACTGATTTCAGCCGCTTTTCCAAGCTGAAAAAGGCTCACTGCATTTCAGGCGGATTCAACCACTTTCCTCGCTATTGCATATATACGACTTTTATCGATACAATAACAAAGTAAGACAATTTGATATAGTGTGTCATTCTCATGCTGAATCCTGATATACAGGAACGGGGGAACCAAATCTGGGGTGAATCCAAATGGTAGGGCTACCCGTAGGCCCGAATCCGACAGCTAACCTCGCAAGCATAATGACCGGGGAGAATAGATGGTAGTTTATAATAACAATTTTTTCATGCCTACACGCCTAATTAAACCATTCTTATTTCTTCCTTTGTATAATTTAGTATCATAATAATGACCATAATAATGGCATACAGCTTTTAAATAATTTGCTCCCTGCTGCCTATGGCCTTTTTACCTGGCATCCGATGGGACATAATGATATTGGAGGGGTTTTTTTGGCAATTATTGAGGTGCGGAATTTAACCAAGATCTATGGCAGTAATCCGGCAAAGGCTTTGGAAATGATTGACAAGGGCTATAGTAATGATGCTATTCGGCAGGAAACCAAGCAGGTAGTAGGGGTCAGAAATGTCAGTTTTGAAGTAGAACGGGGCGAAAATTTCGTTATTATGGGTCTTTCTGGAAGCGGTAAATCGACCTTAATCAGGTGTTTGAATGGCTTGTACCGTCCCTCGGCAGGCGATATCCTTATTGAGGATCAAAATTTAATGGATCTGGATCGCAAAGGATTGCTGGAGCTGCGGCGCAAAAAGATGGCCATGGTTTTTCAACGCTTTGCTTTGCTGCCCCATCGAACCGTGCTGGACAATGTGGTTTATGGTTTGGAGGTTCAGGGTGTTCCTGTCAATGTACGCAAACAAAAAGCAGAGGAAGCTTTAGAAATGGTAGGATTGGAACAATGGGGCAAATTATATCCGGATCAATTAAGTGGTGGCATGCAGCAAAGGGTGGGTATTGCCCGTGCTTTAGCTACAGATCCCGATATCCTGCTGATGGATGAACCCTTCAGTGCTCTGGATCCACTTATCCGTCAGGATATGCAGGATGAACTGCTGGCCCTACAGCAAAAACTGCGGAAAACCATCGTTTTTATTACCCATGATTTAGATGAAGCATTAAAAATAGGTGACCGTATCGCATTAATGAAGGATGGCGAAGTGGTGCAAATGGGTGATCCGGAGGAAATTCTTTTACATCCGGCTACAGATTATGTGGCTCGTTTTGTTCAAAATGTAGACCGCAGCAAGGCTCTGACAGCTTCCTCGGTTATGGTCAGAGCCCATACCATTGTTTATCCCCGGGAAGGCCCCATGGTGGCATTGCGCCGCATGGAGCAGCATGGAATATCGGGAATTTTTGTTGTGGATCGTGATTTTCATCTGCTGGGATACATTACTGCTGAAGATGCAGATAAGCTGGTCGAACAGGGTAAGAGAGAGGTGGATTCCATCTTGAATCGCGAAGTACCGGTAGTAAGTCCTGACACCTCCCTGTACAGCATTATGGAGCTTATAGCCCATACCCCGATGCCGGTTGCAGTAGTAGATACCGATAAGAAATTAAGAGGAACTCTGGTTAGAGGATCGGTTATTGCAGGCCTGGCAGGCGAGAGGAGGGGTGCTTGATGGATTTGCTTCCGCGCATTCCTATTAACCGCTGGACGGACCATGCAATTGATGCAGCACAGATTAAATGGGGCAGTTCCTTTGATAGCTTCAGTGCATTTCTAAAAAGCATTATAGATACCATGGAAGCAGGCTTGATGTTCATACCTCCTGTGGTGCTAATTATTATCATTGCTTTGCTTTGCTGGCGCCTAGTCAATAAGCGGGTGGCCATTTTCTCCATCATTGGTATGGTATTAATCTACAACATGGAGTTATGGGCTCCCACTATGGCGACCCTGGCTTTGGTTATTAATTCAGTGATCATATGCATTATTCTGGGGGTGCCGCTGGGTATTCTGGGGGCAAAAAATGAAACCGCTCATCGTATCATAACGCCTATACTTGATTTTATGCAGACCCTGCCAGCTTTTGTATACCTGCTGCCCGCAGTGGCTTTTTTCCACTTGGGTGTGGTGCCGGCAGTTATTGCCACGTTAATCTTTGCCATGCCACCGGTAATTCGTTTAACGGATCTGGGTATAAAGAGTGTTCCCGCAGAATTGGTGGAGCTGGGGCATTCCTTTGGTTCTACTTTCTGGCAGATGTTGATTAAAATAGAACTTCCAGTTGCGCGTCCCAATATCATGGCGGGAATCAATCAGTGTATTATGCTGTCAT
>DUSB01000144.1 GCA_012840625.1 Syntrophomonadaceae bacterium | reverse complement strand
TCTCTGCACAGGCGGGATGGGCTGCCAGCGGAAAGATATGATGAGCCTGATCCGCCAGGCAGACATCGCTGCCAGCATTTAAAAACAGTTCTACGATCTTAATTCCTGTCATCGATGCACCAACAACCAGAACCTTATCAGGCTTTTCCTGTAAGGCGTTCTTCAGAGCCAATGAATCGTCAATAGTTCTTACCGTCAATACCTTTTTACTTTTAATACCTTCAATAGGAGGTAAAAAGCAACTGGCTCCACTGGCGATAAGGCATTTGTCATACTGAAGTTCATAGCCTGATTCATTAGTAATCTTCTGTTTTTGTACATCTAGCTGCATTACAGGGGAACCTAAATGTAGATTTACATGGTGCTGGTGATAAAAATCCATGTTGGAGCCACAAGGAAAAAAGGCTTCAAAATCCATTTTTCCTGCTGCATAGTAAGTCGTCAGCATGGGGTTATATGCTGGCCAGGTTTCATTAGAAAACAAATGGATTTCGTCCTGATAATTATGCAGCCGCATCATCCTGATAGCTTCCACTGCAGCTATACCGTTACCGATTACAGCAAACTTTTGGCTCAAAAGCATTACCCCCTCTGTTTAACAAATGACATTATTCAGGTAGCTAAAGATGCAAAACTATTTGTGATCTTTTTCACTAAAGATTCGAGAAACTCCCTGCTCAATTTTCAGTATACAAGATTCTTTGCTTCTCGGCAATTAATTGCTTTTTTCGACTTTTGCGCGCTTATAAAAATAAGTGCTTTTCTCCAGGGCTCTCCTATTTTTTGCTTGGTTTATATAGAGATTAATATTAATACCCTTGTGGGGTATAGTATATGTGTGGTACACTATGATCAGTCAGTTATAGTGTGCTGACGTATTTGTAAAGGAGCGATTAATATGAAAATAATTCACGCAACGCCTTCTACTATTGAAGATATTAAGAAGGCTCTACGTACTCAAAATTTGGATTCAGCCAGCCTGCGTATTTATCCCATGGCCGGATGAAGCGGCGTTACTTTTAATCTGGCTCTGGACGAGCCCTTTGACGGAGACAAAAGTGAAGAAATTAATGGACTTCGCTTTGTGGTTGATGAAACCTTGTTAGATAGGTACAAAGGTTTTTCCATTCGTTCTGTTCACCATGGATCCAGCACCTTCTTCAGTGTGGTACCAGATAAGAATATCAGTTCTGATGGCGGATGCGGTACCTGTTCTAGTTGCTGATAGATCATGCTGATCATGAAAAAAAGAGGATTTGCTGGCAGCAAATCCTCTTTTTTTTACCTAGTTATAAGTCTAAAATTCGCATGACCCAACCGTTCTGGGAAATGGAATAACATCCCTTATGTTATTGACTCCAGTTAGATACATGATCAGGCGCTCAAAACCCAGACCAAATCCAGCATGTTTCACACCACCGTATTTTCTAAGCTCCAGATACCACCATAGATCCTGTTTATCCATTTTTAATTCTTGCATGCGGCTTTCTAATAGATCTGCCCTCTCTTCTCTTTGACTGCCTCCGATCAATTCCCCCACCCCAGGAACGAGAAGATCCATGGCGGCTACCGTTTTCCCATCATCATTCTGCCGCATATAAAAAGCCTTAATGTCTTTAGGATAATCGGTAACAAAAACAGGGCGTCCTAAGACCTTTTCGCTTAGATATCTTTCATGCTCGGTCTGTAGATCACTCCCCCACTCTACCGGATAATCAAATTTCTGCCGGGACTCTTTCAGGATTTCGATAGCCTGGGTATAGCT
>DUSB01000143.1 GCA_012840625.1 Syntrophomonadaceae bacterium | reverse complement strand
GGTTTCTTTTACCAATAATTCCAGCCCGCTATTTATACTGGGAGCAGTTGGCATCGGTTTGCTGGCTCATCCAGTGGCAGGGTATATCCTGGCCATCTCTCATTATGCTTCCAATCTATGTGTTGGCTTATTCTGGCGTCTAGTCAGGAAAGTAAAGGGAGCACCCTATATGAAGCCGTCTGATCGCCAGGCCTCGCTTGCCAGCTTCTTTGCTCAGACTGAAAGCATCTCTATCGGCAAAAGTATGGGAGAAGCAATAAAAAACAGCCTTAATCATATTCTGACTGTAGGTGGCTTTATTGTACTGTTCTCCGTACTTACCCGTATGCTCTCGGTATGGGGCTTTATGGATTTGCTGGCTCATGCCCTCAGCTCTCTTCTATCCGGGCTATCTTATCCGTTGGCCTATGGTCTGAGTATGGGCCTGTTTGAGATGACTCTGGGCATAAAAACAGCCAGCAGTTCAAATGCCCCTTTGCTGGCTCAACTGATGGTTATCAGCATAATTTTATCTTTCAGTGGTTTTTCTGTTATTGCTCAAGTCGCCAGCATCCTAGCCGGAACTCCACTGCGGCTTTCTTTTTATATGTTATCACGCGCAATACAGATCATCATTAGTTGTATACTAACCTGGGCAGGCTGGATATACCTGCTGCCTCTTCAGGTGCAAACAGCTACCAGCATACCTTTATATAAAATCTTATACTCTGTTCATGCATGGCAGCTGTCCTTGTACTGTTTGTTAATCGGGCTGATACTTATGCTTATCTTTTTCATCTTATCAGATATTATGTACCGTCGGCCGTCTGCCTAGATTCTTCCTCCGGGTCTTTGCTCAGTTCCTCGCGGCCCTGAGCAACAGCCTCTAATCCCCTGCTAAGTACCATTTCCATATGTGCCAGCACACTGTCAGCATACTCATCAGCATCGGCACGGGTCTGGGCGGCTATTTCTTCTGCTTTGGCTATGATCTCTTCCGCTACCAGAACCGCGTTGCGGGTGATCTCATTATCGTCAACCATGCGGGCTACTTTATCACGGGATTGCTCCACATACTGTTCTGCTTCCACACAGGCCTCTTCGTAGATTCTCTCCTTATCTTCCAATATTTTTTTGGCCTGTTCCAGTTCCTCGGGTAGAACAGCACGAATCCTATCCAGGCGATCCAGAAAGCGATCTGTTTCTACCAGAGCCTTTCCACTGGAAAAGGGTACCTTGGTGCTGTCTTTTAATAAGATTTCAAGTTCATCCAGAAGTCGAAATATCTCCATCATCCCTCCGGTCCCTCCTACTAGATCTTTCGATAAAAATGCAAAACAGATTCTCCATATTCCTTAAGCCGATATCGCTCCAGTTGCGTAAGCTTTTCCGGCATATCCATCTTCCTGTGACTGCGAATCACCATCTTACCCATGGAAGCAAGTATGTCTGCCCTATCCAAAACGGCCATAACTTCAGAAAATATCGCTGCATTGGTAAATGGAGGATCCACATAAATAATATCAAATTGCCTGCCTTCGCGCTCAAGTTTTTTAATGGCTCGTATAGCGTCATCAAGGCGCAGATCAGCATGCTGCTCCAAATCGCAGTGTTTTAAATTGGCAGCAAGCACTGCAGCTGCTTTGCGGCTGTTGTCTACGAATACAGCCTGCCTGGCACCGCGGCTCAAAGCCTCTATCCCCACACCGCCGCTGCCGGCAAAAAGATCGAGGAAATCAGCTCCTTCTATATCTGGAGCCAGTATATTGAAAAGTGATTCTTTAATGCGGTCAGTTATGGGTCGTGTATCCATCCCGGCAGGAGCCTGCAATCTTCTCCCTTTGGCAGAACCAGCAATGACTCTCATGTCTTTCCTTCCTTTCAAATTCGATTCTAATATTAATAACCCTTTTTTCAGGCTTATTTTCCCAGAGTTTTTAGATAAAAATGTCTTAAAATTTTTTTCTATTATGTATATTATCCAGTTTAGTGGCAATGATATAAGTACCAGGAAAAAACCTGGTAAAACCCTCCCCAACAACTTTACAAAATTCTCCTCTCCCCAAAATGGCGACTGTCCTAG
>DUSB01000142.1 GCA_012840625.1 Syntrophomonadaceae bacterium | reverse complement strand
CCTACGGTTTGAGCAATTAATGCCAAAAAGCGAACCACCACTCGCGGTTCCATTATACATGGTAAACGTTCCGAGGGAATGGGAACAGCTCCCAGGCTGCGCAGGGCATCTTCAGCTGCCTCCCGCCCTACCTGATCGGGATCCAAATCTGCCCATTTTTTCTTTACCATCATAGCATATCCACTCTGTACATCCTGCTCTTCCTGGGCAACCAGGGAAATAAAAAGACCACAAAAACTGGCGCTGGCAGAAGCCATTAGACCATTGGTATTCATAATTATGTTGGAAAAAATAACATCTTCATAGCCAGCCCTTTCTACAATCGGAATACGCTGGTCTACTCCCCGTGCAATCCGTTCCAGGGTGAGGGCCAGATCAACCTTATCCTCCAGTGCCGTCTCAGCAATTCTGGCATCGCAGGCCTCCGGAGCCTGATATTCCTGTCTGCCTGGCAGAATATGGTGATAATCGACAGCCGTAAAACGAGAAATCCGCAAGGCATCTTCCACTGTACTGCGAATGGCCTGTTTGGATAAATCGGAAGAATAGGCAAATCCCATACGCCCTTCAGCAATGACACGAATTCCGATTCCCATTTCCTGAGATCTTTTCAAGTTCTCCAGTCTTTCCTCTGCTACTTCCAAAGATAGTTCTTTGCGGTTTATTAGAAAGGCTTCTGCCTCTACCTTATGGTGCCGGGCTTCATCAATAGCGGCTTCGCCAGCCTGTATAAGTTTAGCCTCCACCCTACTACCTCCTTTTAATGATCTGTTTCACGTATAGCTCCTATACTAGGCCGCCCACTGTCAGGGATTTAATCCTTATGGTGGGCTGAGCATCACCAACAGGAACCGATTGTCCATCTTTTCCACACATCCCCAGGCCAAAACCCAAATCATTTCCTATCCGATCAATATCCATCAAAACCTGAGGACCATTACCGGTCAAGGTCGCTCCACGAACTGGACTGCTTATTTTGCCATTTTCAATCAGATATCCTTCCTGAACATCGAAAACAAAATCGCCATTGGTGGTATTGACCTGACCTCCCCCCATGCGTTTAACCAGAAGACCTCTGGGGGTATCACGAATGATATCCTCGGGGTCATCCTGTCCGGGGGCAATATAGGTGTTACTCATACGTGGAACAGGTCGATACTGATAGGATTCACGACGACCATTACCTGTTGGGCTGCTCCCCTGCTTCATAGCCGTCATCCTATCATTCATGTATGCTTTTAATATACCATTTTCGATTAATACGGTACGCTGAGCGGGACAACCCTCATCATCAAAATGGTAGCTGCCATTACGACTGAGCAGCGTTGCATCATCAATAACAGATACCCCATCAGCGGCTACTTTTTGACCCAGTTTGTTCTGGTAAACGGACAATCCTTTTTGTACCAAATCGGCTTCCAGTCCATGACCGCAGGCTTCGTGAACCATGGTCCCTCCAGCCTCAGCATGCATAACCACTGGCATCCTGCCCACGGGAGCAGGCCGGGCCGAAAGCATATTTACAGCTCGGCTGGCAGCTTGTTCAGCCATCTGGGTAAAGGAAACCTGGTTTAAAAATTCATAACCCGTTACTCCACCGGCAACTTCATAGCCGGTTTGAATCCGACCATCCCGCGCTGCAATAGCCTGCACCAGCAGGCGGATACGGGCCCATTCATCCTCTATATAATCACCCAGGGAGTTGGCAATCTGAATCTTTTTATGCACATCACCAATTGCCGCTGTGACCTGACGTATTTCCTTATCGGTATCCCGGGCAGCTTGATTGGCGGCCAGCACCTGATCAACTTTTTTATCCAGCTCCAGATGCTCGGGCCAATATTGAAAATGCATCTGAAAGTCTGCCTGCTTCTGCAGCAAATTAAAATCTGTAACCGGCCGACTGGAACGCTGCGCTGCTTTCCCGGCCAGTATAGCTGCTTGTTTTAAATTGTTTTCATTTAGATTATTGGTAAAAACATAGGCAGTGTACTCATCTTTAATCACCCTTATGCCCGCGCCCTGTTCCCGACCGCTATTTATCTTTTCTATTCGATTTTCTTCACACAGAACATTATTTAAAAGCCTTTCTTCCAGGTAGATTTCGGCAAAATCGCCGCCGTGTTTCAGTGCTGCTTGCAGCACATCCGTTAGCAGTTTTTTATCCAGCATAGGAAGCCTCCATCCGTCATTATATTTCCAGATAGATCTGCAGATACAGATCCGGCGTCATCGTTCCTCACGATCATAGGCCACCCCCAGTGCTGCAGGGGCTCCTGCCTCCTGGCGAAGACGAATCGTAACCAGAACTAAAACCAGAATGGTTAATAGATAAGGCAGCATAGCCAGGAAAAAAGAAGAAATGCTAATCCCTGCCGTTTGTAAACGGAACGTTAATGCTTCGATACCGCCGAACAGGTATGATCCCAGTATTCCCCGCAGCGGATTCCACAGAGCAAAAATAACCAGAGCCACGGCAATCCATCCTCTCCCCGCTGTCATATTCTCCTGCCAGGAGGGTGCATAGGCCAGAGATATATAAGCCCCGCCCAGACCGGCTAATATGCCCCCCAGTATAGTACAAAGGTATCGTACGCGGCTTACATTAATTCCTACTGCATCAGCGGCAGCTGGATTCTCACCTACCGCTCGAATACTTAAGCCCCAGTGGGTTCGAAATAAGATATACCAGAGCACAAAAGCCAGCAGAAGGCTGATGTAAACCAGAACATCATGACGAAAAAATATAGGACCTAATACCGGAATGTCTCCCAGAAAAGGGATGACAACAGGTCGAAAAGGATCAACGATCGGCATACCCTGATAACTCTTACCTAAAAAACCGCTGATACCGGTACCAAACATAGTCAAAGCTAGGCCGCTGACCACCTGATTTCCCCGCAGGGTAATGGAGATAAAAGCATGAATGAGAGCCATTAAAGCTCCACCCACCATGGCTGCCAGCAGCCCATACCAGTGATTACCAGTGTTGCTGGTAAAAATAAAGCCCAGTACAGCTCCCACCAGCATCATACCTTCAACCCCCAGGTTCAGAATACCAGAACGCTCGGTTATCAGCTCACCTAAGGCAGCATATAAGATCGATGTACCGGCTACGATTGCTGCTGCCAGCAAAGCAATAACAGCTGATGATCCCACCTAGCGTACCTCCTCTCGAACCCATACCAGACGGTTTTTTAAAAATATTTCTCCGCCCAGCAGGAAAAATAATACCGCGCCCTGCAAAACCAACACAATGGAAAAAGAAATACCAAAAGTCTGCACGCTAAATCCTCCCACCAGCAGCGCACCAAACAAAAAGGCCACCAGCAGGATAGTAAAAGGATTTAACCGGGCCAGCCAGGCGACAATGATGGCAGTATAACCATAACCCGGCGAAATTCCCTGCTGCAGTCGGTGGGTAATGCCTGATACTTCAATCATTCCTGCTAAACCAGCAATGCCTCCGCTAATCAACATCACCAGCAGGATATGCCGTGCTACATTCATGCCAGCATAGCGGGCTGCTACTTTACTTTCCCCTACCACCCTGACTTCATAGCCCCAGCGAGTATACTGCAGCACTATATAAACAACAATGGCAATGATGAGCGCTAAAATAAGCCCTATATGTACCCTGGAGGTCCCCAGTGTCGGCAAATACCCATTGACTGAAAAACGTGGCGTCAAGGGAAAACCCATACTGGAGGGATCTTTCCAGGGACCAAAAACCAGAAAATCAACCCAGAGTATGGCTACATAGTTTAACATGAGGCTGGTAATAGTCTCATTGACGTCCCAGTAGGCCCTTAAAGCCCCGGGGATGGCGCCCCATATCCCGCCGGCGGCAAAGCCGGCTAAAAACATAAGAGGCAAAAGCATCCATGCCGAAAGGTCACCCATTGATAAGGCTACTCCAGAGGCAGCCAGGGCACCCATATGAAACTGCCCTTCAGCACCAATATTCCACAGTTTCATACGGAAAGCCAGCGAAACCCCCAGCCCGCATAAAGCCAGTGGTATGGCTTTAACCAGTGTTTCGGAAATGGCATAACGGCTGCCAAAAGCCCCCTGGTACATTCGTAAATAGCTTTCTCCGGGATCAAAACCAGAAAAATAGAGAAAAATCCATCCGCAGACAAAAGCCAGAATAATAGATAAAATGGGTACCGCTATCCGGGCAAGTAATGACTCGCTTTCGCGTTTAATTAGCTTGGGTCTCAACATAACGCACTCCTATTTTATCAGCTCCCAGCATTAAAGCTCCAATTTCATCAATATCTGTCTGGTTTACCTCCAAGACCTCTTCAATCTGTCCCTCATACATGATGGCCACACGATCGGCAATACGGAAAATATCATCCAGATCTTCGAGCACCAGCAGGATAGCGGTTCCTTTTTCTCGTTCCTGCAGCAATATTTGATAGACAGATTCGGCCGCCATTACATCCAACCCTCTTACAGGATAAGAGGCAATCAACACCCGGGGATTTTGATCAATTTCACGGGCCAGCAAAAGCTTTTGTAAATTACCCCCGGAAAGATAATTGACGGGATGATGGATGCTGGAAAGGTATATGTTATAATCCTGCACCAATTTCCATGTATATGTACTGATCTTTTTATAATTAAGCAAGAAGCCACTGTTCATGGTTTCATGATTATAGTTGCGCAAAATGGCATTATCCATAACAGATAAATTGGGAACCAATCCCATGCCTATACGATCTTCGGGGATCATGCATATGCCCCGGCGCAGCCGTTCTTTTACGGGAAGGGTTTGTATTTCCTCTCCATCCAGGCTGATCGTCCCCCGGCTTGGAAAACGAAGGCCAGCTATAGTTTCCACCAATTCCTTTTGTCCATTACCAGCTACACCAGCAATAGCAACAATCTCACCGGCATGCAAAGCAAGGTTGACATTGCGTACTGCCATATAGTCCTGATCTCCCGGAACCTGCACATCCTGCAGCTTTAGAACCAGCTTCCCGGACGGTTTGGCTCTATCTACCTGGCTGTATTCAATTTCATGCGCTACCATCATATTGGTCAGTGTTTTTTCATTTAGATTTTCAATACGATCCTCTCCTACCACCTTTCCCCGTCGTAAAACGGTAACATAATCTGCAATTTCCATCACTTCATGCAGCTTATGGGTAATAAGAATGATAGCCTTACCCTGATCTGACATACGGCGCATAATTTTAAATAATTCCTTCACTTCCCGGGGAGTTAAAACAGTAGTCGGTTCATCCATAATCAGAACTTCACAGCCACGATACAGCATCTTGATGATTTCCACGCGCTGCTGTTCCCCCAGTGAGAGCTGGCCTACAATGGCAGCTGGATCCACTTCCAGTCCAAATTGATCGGATAAAGCACTGATCTCCTGCTCAATGTCCTGTTTATGAAGCAAAAAAGCTGCATCCGGCGCTCCCAGAACAATGTTTTCCGCTACGGTAAAATTGGGTATTAACCTGAAATGTTGATATACCATACCAATTCCCTGGCTCAGCGCTGAACGCGGCGAGTGAAAACGAACAGCTTTGTCTTTGACTTCAATAAAGCCACTATCTGGCTGGTACAGGCCTGCCAAAATACTCATTAAAGTTGATTTTCCTGCTCCATTTTCACCCAGTAAGGCATGGATTTCCCCGGGATAGACACGAAAATTGATATCCTGATTCGCTTTTACACCGGGGAAAGCTTTGTTGATATGAACCATCTTTACTAATGGAATCCGCTTCAAGCCCTGTCCCTCCAACGTAAAAGGCGGCGTGAAGCCGCCTTTTTATAATTCGGAATCACTACCCCTTACTCTTTGCTGATACTGCCCTCAACACCAGCTACAAACCAATCCATACTTAGCATCTGTGCATCTGTTAATCGTTTGCCTTCAGGAACTTTCAAGGTGCCATCCTGAGCCCTGATGGGCCCCGTAAATACATCCCATTCCTTATTGATCATCTGTTTTTTCTTTTTTTCTACCTGCTGCTTAATTTCATCCGGTACTTTATTGCTGATTGGAGCCAGACCTACAATGCCATCTTCCAGACCACCCCAGTAAGCCTCACTCTTCCAGGTTCCATTCATAACTGCTTTGACTACTCTTACATAATAAGGTCCCCAATTCCAAACCGGTGAAGTCAGGTTAGCATTGGGAGCGAATTTGCTCATATCGGTATTATAACCAATGGCATATTTCCCGGCCTCCTCAGCAGCCTGCTGGGGAGAGGGGGTATCCTGATGCTGGGCAATAACATCACAGCCTGCTTCTAATAAGCTCTTGGCTGCTTCTTTTTCTCTGGCCGGATCAAACCAAGTATTGGTCCATACTACTTTTACTTTGATATCAGGATTAACCGCCTGAGCTCCGAGAGTAAAAGCATTAATACCGCGCACCACTTCCGGAATGGGAAAAGCGGCTACATACCCCAGAGTATTACTGGTACTCATGGCCCCTGCTACCATTCCGCTCAGGTATCTGGCCTGATAAATGCGTCCAAAATAGGTGGATACATTTTCAGCCGTATCCAGACCCGAACAATGCAGAAACACTACATCTGGATAGCGCTGAGCTACTTCTAGTATAGCATCACCATAACCAAAACTATTGGCCACAACTATGTTACATCCTTGCTGAACCAATTGCTCAATGCTTCGCTGGGCATCAGCACCCTCGGGTACATTTTCCAGCTGTACTGTTTCCACTTCAGGTAATTCTTTGATAAGATACTGGCGACCCTGATCATGAGAATAAGTCCATCCAGCATCCCCGGGAACACCAATGTAAATGAACCCTACCTTGATTTTTTGGTCTTTGTCAGCTGCTTTATCCTGGTCATCTTTAGCTTCCTGGCCACCACAGCCAGCAGTAAAGACCACTAACAAGGCTAAAACTAGCATTAAAATACCAAATTTCCTTGTCCTCATTTCTTTTTCTACCTCCCTTATATATAAGCTATCCGAAATCTATCCTAGTCAATTTCTATTTCAGAGAGCCGAGAGTTTTTATTCGACATATATCCTGAAATCTCCTGCCATATTTAGAACGGTTTTGGAAAAGATGAACATTAGCGTTTTTCCTTCCCGGCTGGCAAAAATTTGGCATACCAGGAACTGATGTAAGAGAGTATACAGACCTTTGAAGTCCTATATGCAGCCATTCCTTTCTATTGTTGCTATATCATTTAAATGGGGAAACGGATCTGACACCCGTCGAGTGTATATCCTTAGAGGAGTGATCGCATGGCCAGCCCTAGGGCAGCGGTAAAATCATATTTGATCTGTATATACTCTTCTTCTGTACAGGCATCCGGTAAAACGAATTGTGCCGTTGGATCGATAAGCAATACTGGCATATTCAGGCGTTGGGCCAGGACTTCCGCAAGGCCTGTCAGACGTGAGCCACCTCCATAAAGATAAAGATGCTGAATGTCGTTAACACCGGTTTGCATTGAATAGTACTCGATCGAACGTATGATGTCGGCATGTAAGGCCTGGATGAAAGAATCATAGCGTTTATTTTGATGCAGCGGAGCGTCTATCAGGATAGTTTCTATTTTTTCTTGCTGTTTTATACCCGTAAAAAAAAGAGAACATCCCACCGATAAGGATCGATAATACGTTAGAATCCCCTGCTGAAAAACCGCAAAATATGATTGTACGGCTCCAATACTTATTATCCCCCTGGTATCCTCACTATCTACCCGCTTTATCATTCTGTAAACTGCCAGAGGTTCAATATCCACCACCGCTAACTGCAACCCTGCTATCTCGCATACCTGTTCCATCAGCTCGATCTGCTCTTTCCTAACTGCCACCATCAATACTTCCATAGGCTTTCCTGGTGGATTTTTATACCTATATAAAGGATAAACATCCATAGCAGCTTCATCGACCGGCATGGGTAAAAACTTATGAGCCTCATACCTTACAGCTTCTCTCCATTCCTTTTCCGGCATAGAAGGAAGGGCACATTTACGTATGTACAGCTGCTGTCCAGCAGCTGCTGAAACCACGGTACTTCCCTGCAAAGACAGCTCCTCTACCAGCCTGCCCAGCTTAACACCCAATTTTATAGGGTCCTGAATCAAACCGTTTTCCACCAGACCCTCACCGGTATACGCTGCTGCAAAGGATCTTATTACCAGATGACCTTTTTTCTTCTTCACGCTGACCAATTTAATTTTCCTGCTGCCAATATCCAGTCCAATGCCGGTTTTGCGTTTTGATATACCACCCCACCGCCAAGTCAGATCATTAATTATCAAACCCTTTGTCTTTACTGGTATTGCCATAAACTTGTCCCCCCAACCCCTAACAGGCGAAAATATTCCCTGTCATGCCGCAGAATATCTGGATCAGCGGTAAGTAAAAACTTGTAACGCTGCTGTAGGTCAGATTCAGGTAAACTCATTCTTACCAGCAGGTCCTGACCTGCCATTAAACTGCCATGAAAGCTTATAATATCCTTCTCCAGTTCCTGCCCAATATCACAGTACAAATGCAGATCTTTTCCGGCCAGAAGATAGGCGTGAATAGAATCCACCCCGGCCGGATAAAAAGTATAGCGGCAATGAATATCGCCGGGACTAAGAAATAAAAAAGACTGTTCTGCCCAGCAGGGGTGAATGGGATGGGCTTCAATAGATAAATTCCCCGAGCAGCATAGCAGAATGGGAACATGGGAAGCATGCCGACAGGGGGATGAAAACCAGCCTGGTTCCCCTTCCAGCTGCAAGGTAGCATACTCTTCCAGATCAACAAATACCCGTCCAGAACGAATCTGCTGCCAGGGAAGGGTATAAACCAGCTCATTTACTTTTTGCAGATCATCCTGCTTTAAATACTGCCATTCATCACTCTTATGCATAGCCTTTGTTTTTATAGCCCTGCATTCATCCGCAGTAAAGGGACGAAGCACAGGCTTTTTGCTTGATGTAGCGACAGAAACGGAAAAATCATTTTCTCCCCCACCCTCTTCATTCACCTCTACCCAGTGATAACTCAGATTATGCACAGCAATTTCCGCATTCGGATCCAAGCATACTGACGCTATCTCCCCGTACTCTTGATGTTTGATGCCGCTAAAAACAGCCTGGCGGCAGCGTACGGCAAAATGAGGACTGCGATCAATGCGCATGCGTCTGTGAACAGTGCTTTTGCTTTTTTCGCTCCAGGCCACTGCCAGCAGATCAATCTCCCCCTTATCCATATAGGAGGCAGGGTCTATTTCTACCCGCACAACGGTATCAGGAACCACAGGGTCAAAATCATGCTCACTATCAGGCAGGCAAATTTCCGCCGGGACAGCTTCTCTGCCCCCGACCAGCAAAGCATCCATAACTCTGGATCCAGCTGCCTGTACACCGGCCTCCGCCGCCCAGATCATTTGCTCATGATTGCTTTGATGGGCCAGCATGCGCTCTTCTAAAAATATCATCTCCGCGGCTCCCATACCTATAATCCCAACCGCCATAAAAATCAGCAAAGTTATCAAAAAGATATAACCATCTTCATTCCTCATAAGCTTCCACCCTTTTACTGCTTACCAGCCGTGTCTGTGCTTCTGCCCGGCCACAGCGGGCATGAATTTGGATCTGAATAAGATCTTCGGCGTGGCTGCTCTGTATAAACCTCAGATCGGAAAGATGACTGGCAATGGGAACATGGTTTATTTTCCCATTGCTCTGTACATGCCTGCGGACGAGCTGATCTCCGGATAAATAATATGTCACCTTACTGAAGGCATCATCCTGGTAAGGCTCTTCTGGCAGCCATAAGACTAGGCGGCCCTGTTGGGAATCAATCTGATATTGATAGCATTGCCGCAGATCTTTCAGCAAATGATCACGGGTATGCCGGACAGCATATTGTGCGTTCAGATGGTGATCAAGACCTTGATACTGTTTGCCAGCCAGGGTATACAGCGTGATGACAATGACCAGGATGAGCGAACAGACGGCCAGGACACCAAGCAATTCTACCAGCATGCTGCCGCTTACTTTTTTCACCGCGTACTCACCACCGTTGCCAGTATGAATGACTGCTGTTCAGAGCATCCATCCCAGCTCACCGTCACCCTTACATGCATCAAATTGCCCGGGTTTTGTCGGTCATAGTCTTGTATTAGCAGGGATAATTCCAAATCGTTTCCTGAAAAGCTTTCTATCCAACCAGGGAAAAAAGCTGCCACCTCCTCCCGGGTATAAAGACCCGGAACCAGTTGATGAGGATGGGCTCTAATTTCCTCCAGCAGACTAGCAGCCATATCTACAGCCATTTGGCGTTTTTCTGCCCGCGGGATTAAATGTAGTGCATTAGAATTTACCGTAATGAAAGATGCCAGCAGTAATGAAATTAAAGCCAGGGTAAGCAGAACTTCGATAAGGGAAAATCCCTTAATCCAATCTTTACTCATGATATTTCATCCTTATCAGCTTATCTGTCATGCTTATGATGGTAAAACCTTATTGGCTTTCTATCAGGGGACAATGGTAGATTTCCATGTCAATCTGCATAATCATCTGCCCGGAATTATAAGGCTTTATTGCGTTTTCATCCTTGTGGAGATCAGCATCGTAAGCGCCTGCTGGCATCCCTTCCTCCTCAGTTGCCATAGCCATCCGCTCAGCTTTCCTGCCAAGTGAAATACTCTGTATACAGAGCAGGCGCGGAGAAGATTCCAGATGCAGCAGAAACTTTACCAGGGAATAATAACCACCAGCTGCTTCCAGGCTTACCTGCAAGCGCTCTACCGCTTGCTTCTGCTCTTTCACCTTACCAGACTCTTCTGCTGCAGATTCTTTATATTGTACGGAAACCAGCTGCACTCCATATTGAGGAGCAGCTTGATTAAAAAAGGTTATAAGTTCTACCAGCTGCGGATCCCGGGGGATTGATCCGATCAAGGCATGATATTGCTGGCCTGCTGCCTGTACATAATCAGCCTGATTCAGAACCTCCTGCTCCTCCTGCTTGATCTGGTGCAGGGTTTTCTTTAATTCCTGGTTCTCCTCCTGCACACGATGGAATTCAGCTACAGCAGGTTCATAAGCCAAACGATAGCACAACATACCGATGAAAATATAAAGCGCTATAATAAAGAGGATCGTTTCCCTTTTGCTCCATCCTTTCATGACTGCTGCCCCTTCCAGGTAAGCGTAATGCTAAAAGAAAGGATTCCACTCTTTTCATCCTGCCGGGTTTCCATATCCACCACCGAGGAAAAATAAGCAGACTCCCTGATCCAGTCTAAAAAAGCAATTAAAACCTCATATTTACTTGCATACCCTTTGATCAGCACCTTTTGGGCATCCACTTTGGTATCGATTATCGACATGCCTTTCAGCTCCATAGTTCCTAGTTCATGCAGCATACTGCTGGCCACCATTCTTTCCTCTTCCAGATCCCGAAGCAGCTGCTGACGATGCACCATATCATGATACAGGTCTTCATTCTCCTGCACGGCTCCCTGCAGAGAGCTTCGGTATATACATTCCGCCCGCATCTTTTCGTTGGCCTGTTGCAGGACAGCGATATCCTGACGCAGCATAAAGGTACCGGTGATAAAGCCTGCTGCCAGCGCCATTCCCGCTCCTATTAGCAGGAGGAAGCAAAACAAGCGCTCATACCGGAAACGCTGTTGATCCTTTTTATACTGTAAAAGGTTAATACGTATCTCCCGCTCCCGCTGCATCTTATTACCCCCTTGCCTGCTGTGGATTTTAGATCCAGGGCACTTTACCTTCATTTAAAACCATAAATAGTACCAGAGTTCCTCCCCCACCAGCCAGACTAAAAAAGCAGCCCCGGATAGAAAGGGTCCGAAACGAACTGCTGTCTTACCATTAGCTCCCTGAACCAGCAAAAGATAAAGTGCCCAGACCCCACCGCTTAAGGAGCTAAGCAGAAAGACCAGCAAGGCCCCCCTGAGACCGCAAAAAGAACCGATCAGCCCGGCTAGTTTTACATCCCCACCTCCCATACCACCACGGCTGAGAAGCAGTACCAGTAGAAAAAAACCTCCCAAGAAGAACATCCCCAGCAGAGCATCCTGCCAGCCTATGGTATACGGTGCCAGAAGGATACCAGCCGCCATACCCGGAAAGGTAATCCAATCCGGGATAATAGCTGCGGCTACATCGATAAGAGCTGCGGTCAGCAAGAAAGAAAAAAGAAGCCAACCAGCAATCATTTCTATGCCGAATCCCCTCTGCCAGTAAATCAGATAAAAGGCCAAGGCAGTTCCCAACTCCACCAGAGGATATTGCCGCGCTATCGTCTGCTGACAATAACGGCATTTTCCGCCCAGTATGATATAGCTGAAAAGCGGAATCAGGTCCAGGATCCCTAGTCCATGCCCACATCGGGGGCAATAACTTCCTGGCCAAACCACAGATTGCCCCCGGGGAAGACGATAGATGACCACATTAAGAAAAGATCCTGCACATAAACTGATAAAAATAATGAGTATACTCAATTCAAGTGTGCCTGCGTTCAAGCTTATTTTTCTCCACCTTTACGGGTTGTTTTCGCTTTTATCTATGGCAGCGGGTATGACCGTAATGATAAGCTTATTTTTTTCATTAATGGTAGCTGTTACGTCATATGTACTGTTTGATATATCTTTTATTTTCGGCACCTCAGGCGCCTCCTTAAGATAATCATCATCAACCAGCTTTTGCATTTTTATGTCACCAACTTTAACCCCATTGATATAGGCCAGTTCGGCCGCTTGTTCAATCATTTTCACATTGGCATTGTGGGCCTGTATTTTAGAGTTTTCCAGTGCGGCGGTAAAACGAGGCACTGCCAGCGCCATCAACAAAGCCAGAATAGCCATCACCAGAATAAGTTCAATCAGGGTAAAACCTTTCTCTGCTAACCTTTCCTTTTTCCAGCGCATGAACATCTCATCCTCCTAAACTCTCAGAACTCCATAGTCATGGCAACACTGTTTATTAATAATCCTTACCAGCCCAAGCTGTTCCGGTACCGGTTTTACATTCCTACGGTATTCATTAATTCCAAAACAGGCATCAGGGTAGCCACTACAATCCCTCCTACCAGCAGGGCTAGCAGGAGAATAAGTAAAGGTTCGATCACTGACATCATGGCGTCTACGCTGTACATCACTTCTCGTTCGTAGAAATCAGACATCCGTATCAGCATATCATCCAGGGATCCCGCTTCTTCTCCCACAGCAATCATCTGGCTTACCATAGGATCAAATACTCCTGCAGCTTCCAGAGGAGCAGCGATAGAATCTCCCTCACGTATGCTGTGGCGAGTTTGGGCAATGGCACGAGATACAACCGCATTATTTACTACACCCTGGCTTACTTCCAGCGCCTGTAAAATAGGAATTCCAGAACGAACCAGGGTACCCATGGTGCGAGTAAAACGAGCTGCAATAATACGCGATATAGATGGACCGACCACCGGCAGATGCAGCTTAAGATAATCGTAATAATAACGACCTGTCGGCATACGACCAATCTGTCTAACCAAAAGATAGAGAATAAGCGCCAGGATAAGGATTAGCCAATATCGGCGACGCAGGAATAAGCTGGCCGCCAGCAAAGCTCTTGTTGACCCTGGCAGATCAACTTCCGCCGCCTGAAACATACTGACAAAGGAGGGCATAACAAAGGATAGAATAAAAAAAACTACTGCCAGGGCAACGATAGCTACTATAACAGGATAAACAGATGCTGACTTGATCCTGGCCTCCATTTCATATTCTCGTTCCAGATG
>DUSB01000141.1 GCA_012840625.1 Syntrophomonadaceae bacterium | reverse complement strand
CGGTAGCCCGCCGCAAAGTATGGAGTTTAATTTTCCAGGATGTAGCAGAACGAGAAACTACTGTTTTCGTTTCATCCCATAACCTTAGAGAGCTGGAAGATGTATGTGACCACGTAGGCATTCTGCATCGCGGGGAAGTGGTACTGGAACGAAGCCTGGATGAACTGCAAAGCAATATTTTTAAACTGCAAATGGCTTTCCGTGATGCTCTCCCCGACTTTAGTAACCTCAATGTACTGGCTAAACATCAGGTGGGAAGTGTAATTCAACTGGTAGTGCGTGGGGACCGAGAAGAGATCGAACATAAAGCCAGTTTACTTAGCCCTTTGATGGTCGATCTCTTACCCTTATCATTAGAAGAAATCTTTATTTATGAGTTAGGGGGGTTGGACTATGCCATCAGCAGCACCATTATTTAGTCGCGCTATCTGGCGGAAAAACATGCAGAGATTCTGGCCTATATTTGCAGGTTATACCTTCATTCTGTTGCTTATTAGCTTTAGTTTGGTATCCAATAGAAGTTTTGAAATGCTGGTAGGTGCGCCGGATGTCTTTATTAATACCATTTTTGGACTTTCCGGACTGCTATCTTTTCTGATTGCTTTTTTCAGTATTATAACTGCAGCAGCGGTTTTTTCTTTCATGTACAAAGATACGTCTACCGCTATGATAAATGCCTTGCCTTTCACACGGCGTACAATCTTTACCAGTAAATATCTTTCCGGCTTATTTATGATTATGATACCTTTGTTTGTCTTTTTTCTAAGTCTAGCCGGAATAGGATTAAGTTTAGACTGCCTTAATATGTCGCTTTTACTGCGGTGGTTGTTTATTTTCTTCTCACTGAGCCTGCTGCTGTATTCTCTGGCGGTTATTATTGGTATGTTTACCGGCAGCTTGATTGCTCATATTAGCTTTTTTGCTATCGCCAACTTTTTGTTAATAGGCCTGCTGTTTTTAGTAGACTTTTTCCTGCAGCAATTTCTATACGGCTTCGCCGGTACATCGCCTGGAGTGATGGGTTTTTTTGTTAAGGCAACCCCCATTTATTATGGTGCAGAAGCAAATAATTACGTAACGATAGACTGGCAGGTTTGGATCATCTATCTGGTGCTTGGTTTCTTGTTTACCTGGCTGGCTCTAAAAATGTATGAAAACCGAAAGATGGAAAGCGCTGGTGATGTGGTTGCCATCAAAAAGCTATACCCAGTTTTTAAATATGGAGTAACTTTTTGCAGTAGTTTGGCCCTGGGAGCCCTGCTGATATCTATGTTTTACGTTTCCTCACAAAACCTTTTAGCAATGATAACATTCTTCCTTCTGGCTGGAGCGATCGGCTATTTTGTAGCCGAAATGCTGCTGAAAAAATCATTTCGAGTCTTAGGAAGCTATAAGGGTTTTGTGGTCTATGCCTGTTTGGCAGCCCTGCTTTGTGTTTCGGTTTATAATGACTGGTATGGTTATGCTACCCGTATGCCAGATGAAGAAAAAGTAATAGCAGTAGCGTTTGACAATCATTCCCAAAGCCAAAACTACGCAATAGAGCAGGTATTAATGGCTGATCAAGATGGTAATATAAATCCTTTTCTAACGGAAATACCTAATCTGCCGGCATCTCTGGCCCTGGCTTTTGGAACCCCGATTTCAATGCAAAAAGATCCTGTAAGCAATGATTATATTTATCCTGATATACAAAAAGCAACACCTGAACAGGCTAGGCTTTTATGGTCGGTTTACCCGGGTATATATTGTGAAAAAGAAACTATCGATGAGGTTTTAGAACTACATCGGTACCTAGTTGACAATATTAAAACGGTAAAAAGCCAGTATCGTGCCTACAGCTACCAGGGAAATGCGGAAGAAGTGGAGTTTTTTAACGTAAGCTTTACTTACCGTCTCGATAACGGCAAAATACACAAGCAAAACTTTCCGTTGATGATGCCCGTTAAGCCGTCCAACGAAGTAGACCGCGAAATTCTAACCCGCTTAAAATCAATAGCCGGCAGCCGGGAAGAACGTGTCAAGAAAATATCGGCCCTAAGTCTACCGTTAGATAACATCAGAGATATAAGCATAGATATCAATAATATAGCATGTATCGATCATCAACTGGATACGGCTGATGAACATGATTCCATACAAATACACAGTAAAGATAGAAGCGCCTTTTTACAAGCAGTACAAACTGATTACCAGCAAATGAATGGTGAGGCTATGCTTTATTCTTCTTGCTACGAAGCTGGGGGATTAGATCTATTAATTGATCGACCGAATCTGCCCCCCGGCAATAAATTTAGAGAAGGAGGTACATTTAGTTATAATATAAGTGTTTATTTTGAACATACCTTCCGCTTCCTTCGGGATAATGGCTATATAAATGAAGATATTTATAAACAGATTGAAGCACAGCGCAAATCAATGCAGGCAAAATATAATTTGCCGGTGATTGGTAAATTAGGGTAAGATAGAGGCGATTTAAGATCCTATTAAAGCGACCATAATTAGATTAATAACTATAAATAAGCAAATAAGCATGTTTTTAGGTGAGAAGTCATAGGACTTCTCACCATTTTTTATGATTTTTTATGCAAGAATAGAGGCAAAAGGCTTCAGGGCACGAATCAAAAAGCTATAACCGTTTCAATCACCATCCGTTATTTCATCATACTATATTATGTCATATTGTCTGTAATATTGTCACAGGCCAGGACCATAGCATTACAACCTTGTTTTTTCTTTGGATATACTGCGTAACTCAATACTATTTGTCATTGCATAATGGCTTTGCGTAATAAAACGTGATATAATATTCCATAAAGTAACATATTGCATATTTGATTGGCGTAAACTCAAGATGTAAGGAGGATTATATGGTAAAAAAAATACCCGAAGAAAACTTTTTCTTAATGGATTATTTTTATGAACATACGGATACGATACCGGAAATGTTCTATAATGTAGTGGAAGTTTTTGGTGATCGACCTGCTAATATGTTTAAAGAGGGTGAAATATGGAAGACCATCAGCTATAAACAATGGGCTTTGATAGCAGAAGAGATAGCTAACGCTCTTCTAAGCCTGGGGATACAAGCAGGTGATCGCAACTGTATTATTGCCCATACCAGTCCTCAATGGGCTTGGTGCGACATTGGCAATATAATAGCGGGCGGGGTAACTGTAACCATCTTTCCAACCCTTATTGATAATGAAGTAGAATATATACTAAATCATTCTCAAGTTCAATATATATTCGCAGGAAATCCCGAAATTGCAGCTAATATCGAGAAACTCATGCACAAAACCCCAAGTGTTAAAGGTTTAATATGTATGAGTGGCGTATATGATGGTGATGGTCAAAAAACATGGAATCTCGAGCAGTTCCGCGCTATGGGAAGACTATACGCCTTCGAGCACCCGGGGGAACTGGAAAAACGATGGCAGAGTGTTGAGGCTGATGATGCCGCTACCATTATCTATACTTCTGGTACCACTGGTAAGTTAAAACCAGCCCGCTTTACGCAAAAGGGATGTGTTGCAGCTGCCTGGCGCGGTATTAGATTTAATGCTGAAGGCGGTAAATTCTGGAATTATAATCATACCTACTTTTCGGTTATGCCCTTGGCCCACGTTATGGAAAGAACATATGGGTATTTTTGCTGGATGGCCATTGGGGGCCTAATCGGTTATGGCAGTGATCCCACTAATATAATATCCGATATGCAGGCCATCAAACCTAACGTAATGGTCTGGGTACCACGCCTGTATGAGAGAATTCTAAGGGGAATAGAGTCAGTATTTTGTTCCACCCCTGAAGGGAAAAAACTCTGGGATTGGGCAATGGATGTAGGTCAGCGCATGGTAGAGGTTCGCACGCAACCTGATGGAACGATAGATATGTGTGTGGACCCGGTAGATGAACTTAGTGGGCAGCTGAAAGAAGATTATATAAAAGCTCGGGAAATGGTCTACAGTAAATTCCATGCTGCCCTGGGTGGAAATCTATTAGCTCTAGCCTGCGGTGGTGCTAATCTTAATGCAGAAATGCATCGCAAGTATCTCGGAATGGGATACGCTATGGGAAACGGCTGGGGCATGACTGAAACCTTCTCTAACTTGAGTCTTTCGCCCTATAATGCCATTAAAGTTGGTTGGAATGGGCCGCCTGCGCCTGGTGTGGACTTGAAAGTGGATGAAGATGGGGAAGCATTGGTAAAAGGTACGGGGATAATAAACAATTATCATAATGACCCTGAATCTGATGTAGGTAGTTTTACAGAAGATGGGTACCTACGCACTGGCGACATTATTGAATTTGACGAAAACGGCTATTTGCGCATTATAGATCGCAAAAAATCAATCCTGGTCCTGGATACTGGAAAAAATGTAGCACCCGCAAGGATAGAGGCCAAGCTGCTTAGCAACATGGCTATCGAGCAGGCTATGATAATTGGCGATGGTAGGAAGTATATTTCGGCACTAATCGTACCATCCTGGGATACAATAATAGGAATGTTTAAATCCAGAAATATAGACTTTGATGAAAGCAAGCTGGTTTACGAAGAGGCCAGTGGGATGAAGACCTGTATACAGGTAGGAGATGATGTAGCTAATCATCCGCTGGTAGTGGAAATGGTTGAAGAAATAATAAACAAGGTAAATCAAGATCTAAGTGATTATGAGACAATAAAAAAATATAAAATTCTGCCCAATAAGTTTACCGAGAGTCGGGGTGAACTTACTCCAACATTAAAAATTAAGAACCAGGTAGTTAAAGAAAAATATAGCGATTTAATTGAAGCATTGTATAACTAGAAAACAGACGATATATATTAGGTAGCGATATTAGGTAGGGTTTGAGCTCTACCTAATATCTATCGATTTTAAATTTTATAAGCAGTAAGCAGCTAATTATATGTTGCAGTTCCAGATCTTATCTTACCTAAGATCTTACTTATAAGTTTTCATAAAACATAACAGAAAGCTTTCTTTAAGGAACGCCTATCTGCCTATTTCCCTAACCTATTTCCTTAATTGGAAATATAAGGGAGTTCCAGGGAGTCTACTATGCGTTTTAATGCATTTTTAGGATATATAGGTATTCGAGCAGCAGAACGGGCTGCTTTAAAGGCCATAAGCGACTATAAGCAATTGGGCAAAAATTTTAGGATTTTAGGCTGGAAGCGCATGTTTATTCTTCATTTTTATTTTTACTGGGTAAAAAGAACCAGGTTTATTTTTTCTCATCAGCGCTGGTGACTTTGCATAGCATTTCTTTTATTTTTAGTTTGAGTTAGTTTGAGCAAGACAGATATATATAATGATAGTTAAATAATGACACCTATGCACCTTAGAAGGTGCTTTTTTCATAGTTCAGAAGCATAAATACCTTCCATAAGTGCTCCTTTGATAATTACACAACTTCCTATAATGAACATTATGTAAACTAGAATGATTTTTGAGACATGAAAAGCCTTGTTGAAGGATCTCACCTAGGTATTTATATATGCGTAATGCGGGAAAATTTTTATATGATGAATTAACAGATATGCTAATATATGCTAATAAAGAAATGCAAACTTATTTTCTACCTTTGATCCTTGTAGCGGAGATTTCAATCTCGCCTAACATTACGACCTCACCATGATTGTCAACGTCTATCTTTTGAATATTAACTGCCAGCCATACTATAAGGCTCAGCGCCTTCAACAATAATTGATCCGATAATTACCTTCTGCTGGCTTAGCTGTTCATGTTCCTTACCACCAGACAGTTTACCTAACCTCATACATTAAATAACCACAGCCTATACATTGGCATTAATATTAGTTCAAGGCCATTTTTACGTATATAATCTTAAATAACATCGCTTATATATGGTGTTTAATTTCGAAAGGAGGTAATACTGTGCTAATAACTAAAAAGGCACCTGATTTTACTACTGAAGCTTTTGTGCAAGGAAAGATTAAAAAGGTTAGCCTTAGTGATTACCTGGGAAAATGGGTTGTTTTGTGTTTCTATCCTGGAGATTTTACTTTCGTGTGACCCACCGAATTATCGCACATAGCCGTGGGCTATGATAAACTTCAGAACCTGGATGTAGAGGTTCTGTCTATTAGTGTTGACAGCGTTTTTTCTCACAAAGTATGGAATGAAACTGAATTATCCAAGATGGTTGATGGCGGTATCCCCTTTCCTATGCTGACTGATCGAGGCGGAAAAATCGGTACACTTTACGGTGTCTATGATGAAGATGCCGGCGTCAACGTCAGAGGACGTTTTCTAATTGATCCTGATGGAATAATCCAGGCGGCGGAAATCCTTTCACCACCAGTAGGTCGCAACCCTGAAGAACTTCTAAGACAAATAAAAGCCTACCAGCATAATCGCGCCACCGGAGAAGTCATACCTTCCGGATGGCAAGAGGGAGGAAAGACTCTGAAACCATCGCCAGCCCTTGCTGGTAAAGTGTGGGAAGTATGGCAGCCACCTAAGAAATAAGCCTGATCAATAATAAAGATTAATAAGGAGGGATCTGCTCTATTGCTTTAGCCAGGGCAGATCCTTTTTGCTGTGCAAACATTCGCAGCAGACTAATTAGTAGGTGTTTTTTGCTTATTGGAGCGCAAAAAAGTAGTCTACCCTGATTAATAAAATTTCTGCTAGCTGAGCTGGCTTTGGAAACGAGACCTATTGGTTTGTCGGATTGTTATAAAAGGTAGAAATAGAATAACAAGTGTGGGGAGACAAGCGGACTTTCCTCCTGCCTCCCCATTGAGACTTAATTATTCATCATACATAGCGTCAATTAAATCCTTGTATTTCTCCTCTACAACTTTCCTTTTTACCTTCATGGTGGGTGTGATTTCGCCAGTCTCCTGGGAAAACTCATTTTCAAGCAGAGTAAATTTCTTAATGCGTTCCACCTGTCCCAGATTCTCCTGACGCTTATTTATTATATTCTGATAAAAACTAATGACTTTAGGATTTTTAATCAATTCGGCGCGGCTGGAAAATTTAATTCCCTCTTTCTTGGCCCAATCTTCAAGGCTCTCATAGCTAGGAACAATCAGGGCAGATACATATTTTCTGCCGTCACCTACAACTGCTATATATTCAATATAATGATCTTCAGCCATGATGATTTCTATCATCTGAGGGGCGATGTTCTTGCCTCCTGATGTAACGATAATATCCTTGAGCCGATCAGTAATATAAAGATATCCATCATCATCAAAATGGCCTATGTCCCCGGTTTTAAACCATCCATCTTCAGTAAATGCTTCTTTGGTTTGTTCTGGTTTTTTGTAATATTCCTTGAAGATGTTTGGACCTCTGGCTTGAATCTCACCGGTTTCAGGATCAATTCTGGCTTCTGCCAGAGGGGTACATGGTCCCACCGAACCAAAACGGAAAAACTCCGGGCCGTTCATTGAGATAACCGGAGACGTTTCAGTAAGTCCGTAGCCTCCTGTTATAAGTATCCCGCAGTAGAAGAAAAACTTTTCTATTTCTGCATTGAGGGCTGCGCCGCCATAATTTACGTGATCAATATTTTTGCCAAATAGACCCCGTAGTTTGCCCAGCACGAGTTTATCAGCAATTTTTCTTTTCAAGGTAAGAAATGGGCCTGGTTTAATCCCTGCTAAACACAAATCGCCATGCTGACGTCCTACATCTACAGACCAGTTAAATATCTTCTGTTCTATCGGAGATGCATTCTTAATTTCGGCATGAATTGTGGAATATATTTTTTCAAAAAGCCTAGGGGCACTGTTAAAAGTTGTTGGATTTGTTTCCTGCAAATATTCCAGGACCTCATTGTGATCCTCGCAATAAAATATCTGCAATCCCACCGAAAAACACCCGTAATCCCATGATCTCTCCAACACATGGGATAGAGGAAGCATACAAAGGGTTGAATGCTCGTCGGTATAACCCTTCTGGGTATACCGACCCACAGCATAGGAATTATGCATCAGGGTTTTATGAGTGTGAACGGCGCCTTTGGGCTCACCTGTCGTTCCGGAAGTATATATGATCGTACAAATATCATCATAGTGAGCTCTTTTCATAATTTCTTCCACTTCACTCTTACGATTGGCTGCTCTTCCCTCATTAAGAAAGTCATCCCACATAATAACTCGTTCATCATCATGAATTTTGGTTCCACGGTGGAATACGACAATCTTTTCCAGGGTCGGGCATCTGTCTAACAGAGCGTAGGTTCTGTCATAGTGAACTTGACTGCCAACAAAAAGCACTTTAATTTCTGCATCGTTAACTATGTATTCTGTTTCCTGTTCTGTGTTGGTAGCATATATGGGTACGGGAATACACCTAATAAGTTGTGAACCTAGATCAGCAAGATGCCATTCTGCTCTGTTGGTTGAAAATATTCCGATTTTGTCCTCTTCCTTGATACCATACTCAAGCAGAGCTGCGGCAACTGCAAACATAATTTCAGCCATCTGGTTCCAGGTATAAGTTTCCCATTTGCCATAAGGTTTGTGATGTAATTCTGCTCTGTCTCCGTATTTTTTAGCCTGATTAATAACCATGACTGCTGTCTGCTGCCATTCATCGAGATATTGCTGGAACTCCTTTTCAAAAAAGTCTTTTTCTGCTTTGAATTTCTCGGTGTAATTAATCGTCGGCCCTAGTGGTTTTAATGTGTCAAACGCCATTTAATAACCTCCCCAAATTTTCGAAACAGTAATTCTGTAATACTATTATCCTATTAAATATAACAAAATGGAAGACTTTATTATAAAAAGTAATTTATTTATAATAAATAATGCTAAAATTACGACTCGTGATAAGGGGCTTGAGTGCCGGTTTGCCACTGGTTGGCGCCACTTGTCAAACCTTAAATATAAAACCGCTATAATATTCTTCGTGACCATGGTGGTCCCTTTCAAGCGTGGGCTCACCTCACTACGGTTCATTGTATTATTATGATACTGTAGATGGGAGTAAACTATAGAAGATAACCGCAAATATGAGCAATTGATAGAACTCCTCATCTCTACCGTAGTACCGAAGTTATGGGCGATCCTGAAATACGATTATTAATATAAAAATGGAAAAGATAGGTCGAAATGATTCCTATCCATACAGAAAAGAGTATAAAAGCAGCAGAATAATTATTAGCTATTGCATGTAATGGGCAGTGTATAGCGATAGAGAAGATAAGTCTCGCTCCCTCGAACACTCATTTTATTGATAATATAAGATGAGAAAGGGGGCAGAGGGAGCGAGTTTAATGTGAATATGGGGTTTACGTTATGTTTTATTGTGATAAAATATTGCAGCTAAAAACCAGGAAAGTAAGATACCCCATCACTTTAGAAATGGCAAACTTTCTTATACTTACTGGTTTTCATAGAGCTCATTAATTTCTTCAGCAAAGTTTTTAAGTACATTGCGGTATTTGACCTTGAAAGTAGGGGTTAATTCATCCAGTGATTCCAGAAAACGGCGGTTTAGGATTTTATACTGCTTGATGCTTTCATAGTTCTCCAAATTCTGGTTATGAGCCTGGATATCAGCATCTATCAATTCCACTAATTGTGGAATTTTTACGAAATCCTCCCCCACGCTGACAACAATTTTTTCTGCCCCTTCTCCTTCATAAACGACCTGACTCTCGTCGAATGGTATATTTTGCTCTTTAAAATATTCAATAAAGTACTCAAAATTAGGTACAATCAAAGCTGCTACGTATTTTCTATCATCACCAATGGCGCAGATCTGTTCGATGTATTTACTGGTGGAAAAGCCATTTTCTACCTTGGCCCGGGGAACATTTTTGCCGGTGTCCAGCACCATAATGGATTTTTTGCGATCCACTATCTTAATATAATTGTCAGCCAAGAAAACACCAATGTCTCCGGTATGGAAGAAGCCATCTTCATCGAAGGCCTCGGCGGTTGCTCCAGGGTTGTTCCAATACTCCTGAATAATGTTTTCTCCCCGGAACAAGAGCTCCCCATCCTCAGCCATTTTGCATTCTACATTCCACATAGCCGGTCCAATGGAACCTGGCAGGAGGCGTCTGAGATTATTAAGGGTGACAGTATTAGAGGTTTCAGTCAATCCATAGCCTTCACAAACCCTGATTCCCATGGCCAGGAAAGCTTTGCAAAGGTCAGGAGGCAGGCTGGCAGATGCGGAAAAGGAGATACGAAAGCGGTCACCCAGTAATTGTCTAACTTTGCTGAATATAATTTGATCAGCCCATTCATATTCCTTTTTAAGTTCCTCAGGTAACCCCTCAGCTAGATCTATGTCAAAACCCATGTCAATAAAGCCATTCTCATCAGACCGGTAATCAATGACTTTAATACCTATTTCCATGGCTTTATCAAAGGCGGCTTTGCCTTCTGGCGTAGAGGAAGCCTGATCCCGCAGGGCTACATAGATTCTTTCAAAAATTCTGGGTACCGACATAAAGTAGCTTGGCCGGAATATCTGTATATCCCTCATTAGAGTAGAAGGGTTGTCACAATAGGCGATAGTACAACCACAATGAGTGGCTACAAATTGTCCACACTGCCGTTCATAGGTGTGGGATAAAGGCAAGAAGGACAAACAAACATCATCTTCATTCACTTCATACTCATTAAAAGCAAAATTTCTAAAATCAACATTATTGGCGGCTATAAAAGTCTGGTGAGTATGCACGGCACCCTTGGGATCGCCTGTAGTTCCAGAAGTATAAACTATACTGGCTTTGTCCCACATCTCTACCGAACGCCAACGTTTTTCATAGCAGTAGGGATATTTACGCAGGTAGCGGCGGCCATTCTCCCGTACCGTGCTTAGTCGTGTAAAAAATTCATCATCAGGCAGAGGACAGTTCTCATCCATGATAATTACCTTTTGGATACTGATAAGTTCATCACGAGTGTTCAGAACCTTCTCTACCTCTCCTTCATCCCTGACAAAAAGGATCTTGGCGCCGGAATTATTAACTATATAGCTCATTTCCCGCAAAGAAAAAGACGGGTAAATAGGAACCACTATACCACCGGCATTAAGGATGGCATAATCAGCCCATAACCATTGCGGACAGTTGTAACTCATAATAGCTACCCGATCACCTTTTTCTATCCCCATTTCCATCAAGCCACAGCAGAGATCTTTAACGATAATACCCACATCGGCATAAGTGTTACTTTCAGTCGCACCCGGACCACTGTTCCACCACTGAAACCTGCAATCACCGAATTTTACCACCGCATCGTTAAACATCTGAGACAAGGTACAATATTTCATATGCTCTCTCTTATAAGCCACCAGAAATTACCTCCTTAATCTTAATCTTACATCTTACAGTGTACTTAGTTGGCCTTAGAAGCCATTGATCTTATATATAGCAATTTCTGTGCCAACCGCTGGAACGCCGTAATTCTGGCATTATACCCTGTTATGCCTGCTCGTAATAAAACTATTGTGTTATTATATATTGACATAATTATTTGCATATACCCGTACGCCCACTCCCTGCGCCCTTGGCTGTGTTAACATATGCTTACATAACCTGTATAGATCTGATAATTATGTAATAAAAAACACCCCCTATTTATAGAGGGTGTTAAATTAGCTGTATTTTTTGTTCTATTCGTACATTTTATCTATCAGACCAGCAAAGTTTTTGTAGATAACCTTTCTTTTTAATTTGAGTGTAGGGGTAAGTTCATCCGCACTGACGATAAAACGTCGATTGATAATGGAATATTTCATTATTAGCTCATAATCTTCTAATTCCGCGTTTACTTGCTGCACCGTTTCAGCTATTTGCTCTTTAAGTGCTGGCTGTTCAATAAAATCCAGTCCTACCTTGATGCAGGTTTGCTTACCCCCTTCATTCTGATACTGTAAAGCGTGTTCATCGAAGCTAAGTCCCCTGGCCTTAAAGTAGTCAATGAAAAAATCAAAGTTGGGTACCAATAGAGCAGTTACATAGCTGCGATCATCTCCTAAAATACAGACCTGCGAGATGGGCTTGTGCAGGGCAAAAAGTCCTTCCAATTTAGTGGTAGCTACCTTTTTACCATTATTCAGCACCAATAAATCCTTTTTGCGATCCACCAGCCGCAGATATCCTCCGGGTAATTGCTCCACGATATCACCTGTCTTGAAAAAGCCATCTTCGGTAAATGCTTCTCGTGTGGCAGAAGGATTATTCCAGTACTCACGAATGATATTATCGCCCCGCAAGAGCAATTCTCCATCAGGAGAAATCTTCCCCTCCACCGCAGGAACCAGTGCTCCCACTGATCCTGGCAAAATACGGTGTAGATAGTTGCAGCTCACCGTATTACAGGTTTCTACCAGTCCGTAGCCCTCAATGATAGGTAGTCGCATTGCCATAAAAAGCTTGCATACCCTTGCCGATAGAGCTCCGGCAGCTGAGAAACTAACGCGATATCTACCACCCAGCCAGGTCCGGATCTGACTATAGATCTCCCAATCAGCCCAAAGATACTTGTTCCTTAATTCTGGATCTAAATGAGTCAAAAAGTAATTCCAATCATAGTAATTTATAAAACCGTCTTCATCTGTTACGGCATCAATAGCTTTCAATCCTATATCAATGGCCTCAGAAAACCTCTGATTTTTGGCGGGCTCACCAGCAAATGCCTGCTGTATACCAGCCACAATGTCTTCATAAACAGATGGTACGCCTGCAAACCAAGTAGGGGCAAAAATTTGCATATTCTCCAATAAATTAACATTCCTATCCGGATAAGCCAAACTACCCCCCATGTTTAGAGAAAGCATTTGCCCAAATTGCCTCTCATAAGAATGTGATAACGATAATAGCGTCAGATGCACATCCTGATGTGAAAGGGGGGGTATAACCTGTAGATTAAGGCAGTTAGCCGCATTCACACTATAATGGGTATGTACGGCTCCCTTCTGCTGACCGGTGGTTCCCGACGTATATATAATGGTCATAGGATCATGCAAGCGTACTGAGCGCCAGCGCTCCTCATACGTCAGCGGATATTGGTATAGAAAACGTGATCCTAATGCCTTGAGCTCAGAGAGGTTTAATAT
>DUSB01000140.1 GCA_012840625.1 Syntrophomonadaceae bacterium | reverse complement strand
CTTTTTAAAAGAGACGTCCTTTGCCTTAAAATAGTTCTCCACATGGGGCGATATAGAATCCAGGTCACCCACCACCATAGCGGGCAAAATATTCATCTCATAAGCATAGTTTGCTCCACCATCAGCACATAATACCAGATCAGCTGTGGCCAGCAAGGAAGCGTAAGCTTCTAACGAGCCATATTCCCCATTAGCAAAAATTATACATAGCATACTTTTATCTCCACCTTTAAGCCAAAAACTTGCTTTTTGTATCATATCATACTTAAAAGCTTGGTGTACTGCCATCTCAAGGCTTTTACAACGTTTTATTGACAAAGAAATAGCCGTTCCTTATAATTGCTTATAGTTTGATTTGCAGCAAAGGAGGCGATAGCGATGGCTTACGTAATAACAGATGAATGCATTGCCTGTGGTGTATGCACAGAAGAGTGCCCTGTAGAAGCAATTGTTGAAGGAGAGGACATTTATTCTATTGATCCTGATCTCTGTACCGATTGCGGATCATGTGCTGATGTCTGTCCGGTAGATGCTCCTCAACCTGAAGATGAATAGTTTCAAGGGTCTATGCAGAACACAGGCACTTGAATATAGGAAAAAACCCTCCGCGGAGGGTTTTTTTATGGAAATTTATCAGCTTGGTCATATAACAGATTTTAACACCGACTGTATAGAATAAAGCGTAAAGGGTTTACCTATCACCCCTTTAAAACCCCACTTCTGATATTCAGCCATAACGGGATCATTTGAATAACCGCTGCTAACAATAACCCTGGCTTCAGGATCAAGTTTTAACAGCTCCCGAACCGTCCACCTGCCTCCCTTACCACCCGGAACAGTTAAATCAGTAATTACCGCATCAAAGGGGCTTCCATTTTCCATTGCCTGTCTATAGGCATCGACTGCCTCCTGTCCGTCCGCCACTGTTTCCACCTCATAACCCAGCGATTTTAGCAGCTGCCTAGCAACATTTCGCACCCCTGTTTCATCATCCATAAGCAAAATCCTTCCTCCACCCTTGAAGTCCTGGAGCTCTTCTTTTTTATGCAATGATATCGGTTTAGAAGAAGCCGGCAGGTAAATATAAAAGGTGGTTCCCTGTCCAGGCCTTGACTTAAAATCGATAAAACCATCATGCTTATGGATAATAGAATAGGAGGTAGCAAGACCCAATCCACTGCCAGTCATCTTGGTGGTAAAAAAGGGGTCAAAAATAAGGTTCTGCCATTCGTGCTCAATGCCTACCCCCTGATCCTCTACCTCAATACAAACATAACTGCCCGGAGCCAGGGGAGGACGCTCATTACTTTGGAAGGTGACATTATAGGCTCTTAAGACGACTTTCCCGCCCTCAGGCATGGCCTGTACGGCATTAATCATCATATTATTTATAACCTGACTCAGCTGTACCTCATCCACATCTACCGGATAGAGATCTTCCTGTAAATCAAATTCGCCAGTAACCTTGGAACCCCGCAGTGCAAAGCCAGCTGAATCCTTAATCAGTTCATTAATAATGGCAGTCTGACGTACTGGAGCCCCGCCCTTGGAAAAGGTAAGTAACTGCTGCGTTAGACCCCGGGACTGGAAAGAAGCCTTTTCTGCTTCGTTCAAAAGTTCATATGCCTCTGCATTCTCGGGCAACAAAAGTTTCGCCAGGGCAATGTTGCCCACAATAACTGTCAACAGGTTATTGAAATCATGTGCTATTCCGCCAGCCAGCACCCCTAACGATTCCAATTTAGAGGCCTTGAGCATTTCTTCTTCTAGCCGCTTACGTTCACTGATATCAGAAGTCAGGAAAAGAATACAGGGTTCATCATCAATGATAATCATGGAAAAAGAACAAAGGGTATCAATGATGTGACCATCCTTGACTTTGAATTGCACTTCCATATTATGTACAGTTTTTTGCTCCTGCGCCATACCCATAACCTTGTTTCTTAATTCTTCATCCACCCAAAGACCCAACTCCCATGAGTTTTTGCCCAGCACTTCTTCGCGTTCATACCCCATTAAACGCAACCAGCTATCATTAATTTCAAGAATACGCCCATCGACCAGGGAAGAAATAGTAATCGCCTCTGGACTTAAGCGAAAAGCAGCCGCAAATTTTTCTTCCGAACGGCGTAAAGCCTTTTCCACCTGTTTGCGCTCCATAATCTGCGTCTTCAACACGCTGTTTATTTTCTCCAGTTCAATGGTGCGCTCCTTTACCCTGCTTTCTAACTGCAGACGAATCATCTGCAAGTTTTCCTCGGTATTATGACGCAGGGTTACATCGTCAGCCAGGATCATACCTCCGGTAATTTGCCTTTCCTCCATAATCGGGGCAGAATTAAGTAAAAGATAGCGCTTGCTATCATCAGGAAAAATCAGCTCCAATTCATAACTGCCACTTATGCCCCGATTTAGACGATTGGCAAGCTCCACACGTGCCTTTTCTTTTTCCATCTCGGGAAGAAATTCAAAAATGTGTTTTCCCAGTACATCTCTCCACTCCAAACCGGTCATTTCAAAAAATTTATGATTCGCATAGTTAATCTTACCTTCCCGATCATATGTAAAGAAAATCTCATTCATGTTTTCCAGCAGAGTATTTAGATAGTTGACCTGTTTACGTAGGCTTGCTTCACTGCCGGTTAACGCACTGAGCAGATGAGAACTCTCCTGGGCCATCGTATCAAGTTCCTCAACCAAACTGCTTATCTCTGCTGGAGCCGAGATAAGCATATCACTGGTATCCCGGATATCCCGGCCTTCCCGAATACGTCGGATTAGGGAGGAGATATTTTCCAGCTGATAAACCACTTCCTTCTGAAAACGCCAATCTATAAACAGCAGTAAAGCCAATAAAATAGCGGCTGCCAGACCAACTTGCTGATAATAACGGGCCTTAGCCTGATAAATAGGATCCATAGATACCCCCAGATTAATACAACCTATATACTGTCCCTCCTCATCATAATGGGGAGTAAAGATGTCGATAACCTCTTCCCCATGATGAGGCGAATAAGGCTGACCGCTGTCGCGAGTATAGATCTGCTGCATTTCCTGCCGCACCTTGAGAACTTCAATCGTTCCCGGGTCATCAAAAACAACACCCACCCTGGAAGGATCATTATGGGCAATTGCTTTTCCCTGTTTATCAATGATCACCGCATAGGCATAATCCGGCTGTCTGAGTATTAGCT
>DUSB01000139.1 GCA_012840625.1 Syntrophomonadaceae bacterium | reverse complement strand
TCATAACCTGATTCATCTGCTCTACCACCTGTGATGATTTATCCGTCTGCTGAGCCTGGGTGGTGGATGTATCTGCGATATCTTCAATACTGCTGCTGATTTCAGCAAAAGAATGTATAGAGCGCTGATGCAGATTAATCAGTTGACCGCTGGTATCAGCTAAATGATTGGATTTCTCCAGAATATTACCCGCCTGGGTCTGCAATTTTTCGCCAAAATGAGTAGCCATCTGTTCACGATCAGCAGCCAGCGTAATTAATTCGCTGGAAGCCCTGGAACCAAGCGTGGCGGCGATAGAAACAAAAACCATGATAAAATACCTGAGCATAAGAGCATTTTCACCCTGCGGGAAAATAGCAGGATTCAGGTTTATAAGCAGGATATCTAATAGAATACATAATATACAGGTGCTAACACATAAAAGGGTATCAAAATAAAAAAGAGATACCATGATAACGATGTAGAAGAGGGCATAGGCTTCTACACCAGTGGAAATAAGGCGGCAAAGAATCATAACCAGAAGAACCGAGATGACCACCAGCCATTTACTCCAGGGCCGTTCCCCGAACTTTTTTACCAACCACCAGGTGGCTAGGAGCAAAACAGCCACCACCAAGGAGGAATAAGCGATCGCTGTTACAGTGATTCCTTCAGAACCTATACCCATTACCAGTGATATGATGCAGGCAATAATAATAAGTACATCGATTAACAAGATAAGTTTTAGGGAACGGTAGTGGTTTTTGATCATGTTTTGCTTTAATAGGCTGTTATCCATTTGCAACCCCTCTTTGTATACATCATTGGCTGACAAAACCAAGGATGCTAGATATTTTGAATTTACTAGTATAAATATTCTAGCATACAATAGTACAAATCATAAACAACATATGAGATAAAACTCTATTTTAAGAGAAGAGGCGCGAAACATGAATAAGAAGGCTGCAATCGCTTGTCGTGAATAAAGCGATGATTGATGTAAATAATCAGGGGTCATGAGGGGATATATTTCTGGAAGGGATTTCTTGGTCTCTGGTCTGGCTTGTGAAGCAAAGAAATGCCGGGTCTGGCTATTTATAAAAATCCATAAAAAAAGGAGTGCGATGCGCAACCGCAGCTCCTTTTCAAAGTACTTATTTCGTAATCTCTACCCGATCGAAGTAGGTTAATCCCAGGGGAGATACATGCAGGTTTTTAATATAGGGTTTTATCATCGTGTTTTGAGTATAGAAATAAATAGGGCACATAATCGCTTCATCGAGGAACAGTTTTTCAGCTTCATGTAAAATGGCCATTCGTTCCTTCTCGTCAGTAGCCAAGCGTGCTTTTTTCACCAGCTGATCAAATTGAGCATTTGACCACTGCGGGTCATTGTTGCCGTTGCCGGTGGTAAATAGATCGATAAAGGTCATAGGATCATTATAATCGCCAATCCAGCCATCTCGTGCTATCTGGAAATCTCCTTTTTGACGGGTGGGAATAAAGACCCCCCATTCCATATTCGATAGTTTAATGTTGCTGATGCCCAGGTTGCTTTTCCACATCTCCAGTACCGCTTCAGCAATGATCTTGTGTTCTTCCGTGCTATTGTAGATCAGGCTTACATCCGGGAATCCCTTGCCATCTGGATAACCGGCTTCAGCCAGCAGCTTTTTAGCCTGTGCGGTATCTGCTTTAACCGGGAAAAAATCGCCGCCGTTGCTGCGGAAATCTTTACCGGGTGTAGCGTCGGGTACTCCAGGTGGTACAAAAGCAGTGGCCGGAGTACCTGATTTTCTAATTTTATCTACAATTACAGTGCGGTCAACTGCCAGGGCAAAGGCTTTTCTAACTTTCACATTATCAAAGGGTGCTTTCTGTGTGTTGAAAGCATAATAGTAAGTTCCTGCCAGAGGAATCATTTTAAAATCCTTGGACTCTTTTTTCAAACGATCCACTTCTGTTAACGGAACACTGTCAATAACATCTAATTCTCCAGCCTCATAAGAGGAAAGCATAGTACTTTCATCGCCAATAAAGGTGATCATAATCCCATCGATTTTTACCCGGTTTTTATCCCAGTATTGATCATTCTTAACCAATTTCAAGTGATCTTTACTGACCCATTCAGTGGCTTTAAAGGGACCATTACCAATATACGTTTCGACTTTTCGTGCCCACTTATCGCCATTTTTTTCAATGACATCCTGTCGCACCGGCATCAGGGTTGGGAAGGAGGTTAAGCGTAAGAAATAAGGGGTAGGTGCGTTTAAGCGTACTTCCAGGGTATAATCATCCACCACTTTGATCCCCAGATCTTCTGCTTTAGCCTGACCGGCGTTAAATTCCTCTGCTTGCTGAATATAGAACAGCTGATAAGCATATTCTGCTTTGGTATTGGGATCCAGGGCTCGCTGCCATGCATAGGCAAAGTCTTGGGCGGTTACAGGCTGGCCGTCTGACCACTTGGCATCCTTGCGCAGATGGAAAGTATAGGTTTTACGATCATCAGTAACATCCCAGCTTTCTGCAACCCCGGGAATTATTTCGTCATTCATATCTACTGCAGTTAATCCTTCGAAAACAGCGGCAGCAATGGTTCCTCCATCAGTGGAAGTGTTCAGTGCAGGATCAATGGTCTCTGGTTCCTGTCCATGATTATAACGAACTACTTTGTCTTTGCCTGCATCTGCAGCAGGGTTTTTTTCCTGCTGGGGTTGACCGCATCCGCAAACCAGGGTTGAAAATAAGGATAGGATGAGCAGGCCGACAATAAAGCGCTTTTTCATATTCTGCCTCCTTTGTTATTATGACTCTGAACTTTCCTGGAGCGGTCATGATATGCGGTAGTTTTTGCTAACTCTAAAACTCTCCGGCGCGGTGACAGGCTACCTGATGACCTGGTGCAAAATCCACCAGGGGAGGACTGATTTCACTGCAGATATCCCTGGCATAGCGGCAGCGAGTGCGAAAACGACAGCCTGAAGGAGGATCAACTGGACTGGGAATTTCGCCTGCAGGGATCGTGTCTGCTTTACCAGCTGCATCAGGATCGGGAATCGGAATAGCTGAAAGCAGCAGTTGTGTATAAGGGTGTACAGGATTTCGGTACAGCTCCTCACTGGCAGCGATTTCTACCAGCTGTCCCAGATACATGACTCCCACCCGGTGTGAGATATGTCTAACCATAGCCAGATCATGGGCAATGAACAGATAGGTAAGCCCCAGCTCCTGCTGCAATTCTTCCAGAAGATTGATCACCTGTGCCTGTATGGATACATCCAGAGCAGAAATGGGTTCATCACAAACTACAAACTCCGGGTTGACGGCCAGAGCACGGGCAATGCCAATGCGCTGGCGCTGTCCGCCGCTGAATTCATGAGGATAGCGATTGATATGCTCGCTGTCCAACCCCACCCGAGTCAATAGCTCCTCGATACGTTCGCGCCGTTGTTTACCTCTGGCCAATTGATGAATATCCAGGGGTTCACCAATAATATCTCCCACGGTCATGCGGGCATTCAACGATGCATAAGGATCCTGAAAGATCATCTGCATACGTCGACGTAAGGGGCGTAATTCCTTTTCCGATAGGTGACTGATGTCAATACCATCGAAAAAAATCTGACCATTGCTTGGTTCATAAAGCCTGATCACTGTTCGCCCCAGCGTGGTTTTCCCACAGCCGCTTTCGCCAACCAGTCCCAGGGTTTCACCTTTGAAGACGTTAAAACTGATATCATCGACCGCTTTTAACATCTGCTGTTTACCACCCCGCTTACCGGAATCGGTAAGGAAGTGCTTCTTTAAGTTTGCCACTTTTACTAGATTTATAATCTCATTCATAAATAATTTGCCCTCCTTCTATGTGAGAGGCTGAAGGATGCAGAAGCCAGCAGGCGGCACGATGACCAGTATCAAGTTCGTGATATCCAGGCCTTTCTTCCGCACAGATGCGCATGGCATGCTGGCAGCGAGGCCAAAAAGGACAACCAGGAGGCGGCAGCAGAAGATCCGGCGGCTGCCCATCAATTGGAAGTAGTGCCTCTTTATCTGCTTTTCTAATGTCGGGTATGGAACGCAAAAGTCCACGGGTATATGGATGAGCAGGACGATAGAAAATATCCTCTGCTGAACCTTCTTCCACAATGGTCCCGCCGTACATAACCAGGATGCGACTGCACAATTCTGCTACCACTCCCAGGTCATGAGTAATCATGATAATGGATGTATTGAAATGATTTTTCAGATCCTTCATCAAGTGGAGGATCTGTGCCTGTATGGTTACATCCAGTGCGGTAGTAGGCTCATCGGCTATAAGCAGTTTGGGTCTGCAGCTTAAAGCCATAGCAATCATAGCCCGCTGCCGCATTCCCCCGCTGAATTCATGCGGGTACTGACTGAAACGCCTTTCTGGATCAGGCATGCCGGTTAAAGTCAGCATTTCTACTGCCTTGCGGGCTGCATCAGCACGAGAAAGCCGCTGGTGCAGCATCAACGGTTCCATAATCTGATCCCCCACTGTATAAACTGGGTTTAATGAGGTCATAGGATCCTGAAAGATCATACTGATTTCATTACCGCGAATCTGCTGCATTTCCTTTTCAGATAGGGTAAGCAGATCCCGTCCTTCAAAAGCAATGCGGCCGGACTTTATTTTTCCAGCCGGCGGCAGCAGCCCCATAATGGATAAGGAGCTTACACTCTTACCACTGCCAGATTCACCTACAATGCCGATGGCTTCGCCATAGTTCACCTGAAAGTTTATACCGCGTAAAGCCTGAACTTCTCCGGCATAGGTATAAAAGGATAGATATAAATTTTCTATTTCTAACAAAGTCATAACTAATCCCTACTTTCGCAGCTGTGGATCAAGGGCATCACGCAGCCCATCACCAAGAAAGTTAAAGGCCAGCATGGTTACTGCAATGGCTATAGCCGGGAAAAAGAGCATATGCGGATAAGAGCGAATACCCGCCACTGCATCTGAAGTTAGCATGCCCCAGCTGGCGGCTGGCGCTGAAACACCCAGACCAATAAAACTCAGAAAAGCTTCGGTGAAAATCGCTGCCGGGATGCACATGGTTACGGTTACGATAATTGGCCCCATGCAGTTAGGAAGCAGATGCCGAAATAAAATGCGCCGGGTATCGGCTCCCATGGCCCGTGCGGCCATAATAAAATCCTGTTCCTTCAGGGAAAGCACCTGAGCCCGGACGATACGGGCCATATCTACCCAGTACACCAAGCCCAGGGCAATAAAGATACTCTTTAATCCTGGTCCCATCAAGACCATTAACAAAATGACTGTCAACACCAGGGGAATGGAGTAAAAAATGTCGACGATACGCATCATAACAGCATCCACCCGGCCTCCAGCCAGCCCTGCGATGCCACCATAGATAACGCCCACCACCAGGTTAATAAAGCTGGCGACAAAGCCCACCGCCAGTGAAATACGGGCTCCATAAAGCACACGTACCAGTACATCACGTCCCAGGGTATCGGTTCCAAACCAGAACTGACGGCAGGGACCTACTCCCTGAAAATCCATGAACTGCTGGGAATAAGAATAGGGAGAAAGAAGCGGTCCGAAAATAGCCAGCAGGGTGATAGCGATGATGGTAAACAAGCCCAGCATGGCCAGTTTATTTTCCTTGAAGCGGCGCCATACATCCTGCCAGTAGGATATCCCCGGCCGCACCAGTATATTGTTTTCCTTTTCCTCTACCCGGAGGGGGGCAAAGCGTTCCGGGCTGATGCTTTGATCTATTGGCAACAAAGTTCTTAAACCTCCCTATTTCTCCAGATGAATCCGGGGATCGATAACCCCATAAAGCAGATCTACCACCAGATTCATAAAAATTAGAAACGCAGCAAAAAAGATGGTTACCCCCAGAATAGTGGTATAATCCCGGTTGCTGATAGACAGTACAAACTGCTGCCCCAATCCTGGTATGGCAAATATCTTCTCGATTACAAAAGATCCAGTCAAAAGTCCGGCAATCAGCGGTCCTAAATAAGTAATAATAGGAACCAGCGCATTACGCAGAGCGTGTTTATATAATACGGTACGCCGGGATAATCCCTTGGCCCAGGCAGCACGTATATAATCCTGTCCCAGTACTTCCACCATACTGGAGCGGGTGAGCCGGGCGATATAAGCGGTGGGATACATAGCCAAAGCCACTGCCGGTAGAATTACGCTTTGCCAGGAAACCCATCGCGAAGTAGGCAATAGCTCCAGTTTTACCCCAAAAACATAAATCAACAGGGTAGCCAGTACAAAGTTCGGAATCGCCACCCCCAGGGTGGCAAAAAACATAGCTGCATGATCCTGCCATTGATTTTGACGCAGTGCCGAGATAACCCCGGCGGGAATCCCCACCAGCAGCATCAGCAATAAGGCTGCCAGGCCCAGCTGAGCGGATACCGGGAAACCCTGGGCAATGATCTCGTTAACCGTTACCCCTTCATATTTCATGGAAGGCCCCATTTCTCCATGGGCCAGACCCTGAAAATAATAGGCATATTGTTTCCATAGCGGGTCATTGAGGTGATATTGCTCTTCAATACTTTCCCGAATGGCTTCTGGAAGCTGTTTGTCCCTGGTTAGGGGGTCTCCGGGAATAGAATGCATGATGATAAAAGTAATGGTGACAATAACCCAGAGGGTAAAAAGAGATGCCCCAATTCGCTTGGCGACATAACGAAACATAGCTGCTGCCTCCCTGGTAAAGTTTAATAAATTATAAAGAATATGGATATATAAGCACAAAAAAGGCCTATTTCTGCAAATAATAGCGATATACCACCAATAATTTTAATCCATCGCAGGAGAAGTTTAAACTTGATAAAATAGGAAAAGGATGAAGACAGGCCGGAAAGTGGTGGGTGCAGCAGCGGTAAGACATGTGAGACATGGAGACGGTCCAATTTAGCCTTTAAAACAATGAGTCAGAAGGACCGTCCCCACGTCTCACCGTCTCCGAATTGCAGTTGCGTGGAAAAGAGGGATTGGAGTATAAAATGCATAATGTTTCTCATAGTGAGGGCTGGTTTTTTATTGCGGGGGAGGTTTTTTTGTGAATGATGCAAGCTATCCTTTTTCAGTAAAACATTTAAAAAAGCCGAATGTCTTCCAGAGGATTTTTCGAATTGCACCTAAAGAAAATGCCTTAATTGAATTGAATAATCATTTGGCAGAAGGCATCATGAGTACTTCACTGCAGGATATAGAGGATATCAGCCGGCGCTACCGGGTAGATATCTGGCAGCGCTTTCCCAGGCAACTGCAGAGATTTTATCGGGATTATTTATGGTACTGTTTTAGCGATCATAGCCTGTCGGAAGAGGAAATAAACGCCCTGGCACGGCTTAAACAAATACTGGGGCTGAATGATCATACCGTAGAGAAGATTCATAATCAGGTGGCACAAATTATCTTTGATGAATCCGTAGACGAGGCACTGGCAGATGGTAAGCTGGAGGAAGACGAAAAGCAGTTTTTGCAGGAGCTGAAAAAGCGCTTGCAATTACCAGACGAACTGGCCCGGGAGATTTACCAAGAAAAAGCCCGGGATCATCTGCAGGCCTGTCTGGATGAGGCGGTATCTGATCAGCGCTTATCACCGGATGAAGAAGAGGAATTGATGCAGATCGCCATCAACCTGGGGATTACACCCCAGCTTGATGACAAAACGGAAAGGGTACTGCAGAAATTTCGCTTGTTCTGGCTGATTGAAAACGGGGACATCCCTGCAATAGACGTGGATATAAAGCTGCAAAAAAACGAAGTCTGCTATTTTACTGCCCGGGCGGACTGGTACGAATACCGCCGGGTTACCCGCAGGGTAAGATACGGTGGACCATCGGTTCGAATCAAAGTGGTAAAAGGTGTCTACTGGCGCATGGGCGATATGGGGGTAAGAACATTATCGGATGATGAACTGACCCATATTGATGCTGGTATCATCTATTTAACCAATAAACGTCTTATTTTCATAGGTCGCACCCAAAATAAGACCATACGCTTGAACAAGATACTGGATTTTAATATCTACAAAAATGGGGTTGATATACAAAAAGAAACCGGCAAATCACCTTTTATAAAATTTAAAGATAATGTTGACGTTTTTGCCCTCATCCTGGCCCGGCTGCTATCCCAATCCTGAAAGATGAAACCAGTGAAACACGAGGAGATCCAATCATCAGTTAATAACTGTTAAATAAGGTAAAACCTTAATAAGTAAGATAAATAGAGATGAGGAAAAGTGTAAGCGGCCAATGTTCAGCCAGGGCTATTGGCTTTGTTCTGGGGGAAGATTTTGTCTATCATCTTCAGTCAAAACTGCCTGGGATGCCGGATGGATAGATAAAACCGCGGGTCAAGCCCGCGGTTTTTAAACTATAGCTGTAATTAAAGCAGTTCGGCCAGCAGTTGTTTTAATTGTGGTGTTTCTGCTTCTTCCAGATCATATCTTACTCTTACCGCCGGTTTGTCAATGGACATGATGCGGCGCAGGTCGATAGGGGTGCCGATGATCACCATTTCAGCGGGGGAACGGTTAATGGTTTCTTCCAGTTCTGCTACCTGGGTTTTCCCATAGCCCATAGCAGGCAGTAAATTGGACAGATGATCATACTTTTCAAAGGTACCGCGAATACTTCCTACGGCATAAGGGCGAGGATCGATCAGTTCAGCAGCACCTAAATTCTTGGCAGCGATGCTGCCTGCTCCATAGGCCATACCTCCATGGGTTAAGGTAGGACCATCTTCCACCACCAGAACCTTCTTGCCTCGCACGGACTCAGGCTCTTCGACGGTAATCGGTGAATTGGCCAGAATGATTTTAGCACGGGGGTTATTGTGGATCACCGATTCCCTGACCGCTTCTACCCAGGCTGGTTTTGCCGAATCAACCTTGTTGATAATAGCAATATCAGCCATGCGCAGATTGGTTTCTCCCGGATAGTAGCTGGTCTCATGCCCGGCACGATGAGGATCAACGATGACAATATGTACATCAGAGGCATAGAAAGGAATATCATTGTTACCGCCATCCCAGAGGATGATGTCAGCTTCTTCTTCTGCCTGACGTAAAATAAGCTCATAATCAACCCCGGCATAAACGACGATGCCCTCATCGATATGGGGTTCGAACTCTTCTCTTTCTTCAATAGTACACTGGTATTTATCCAGGTCCTCGTAGGTGGCAAACCTCATCGCTACCTGTTCTTCCAGATTGCCGTAAGGCATAGGATGGCGTATAACCGCTACCTTTTTACCAGCATCTGCCAGCAGTTTGGCCACATAACGAGTAGTCTGGCTTTTACCGCTGCCAGTTCTTATAGCGGTTACTGCTACTACTTTCCGTTTAGATTTAAGCATAGTGGTTTTGGGTCCCATGATTCTGAAATCGGCTCCGGCGGCATTAACCAGGGCAGATTTGTGCATAACATAATCGTAGGATACGTCACTATAGGCAAAAACCACTTGGTCAACATCAAACTTTTTAATCAGTTCCGGCAGTTCTTCTTCAGCATAAATGGGAATACCATCCGGGTATCCTTCTCCGGCCAGGGAAGGGGGATAGACTCTTCCTTCTATGTCTGGAATCTGCGTTGCAGTAAAGGCTACCACTTTGTAAGCCGGATTATTTCTGAAATAGGTATTAAAATTATGAAAGTCCCTTCCGGCTGCACCCATAATAATTACACGATCCACTTTATTAGCCACCTCTCCAGTTATTATAGTACTGTATTTATTAACAAACCCCTCTGCGGGGATATTTTTCTTCTTATTATTATTATTGATCATTTACCGTCCAGCATCCCAGGAAAAAACCTGAATATCGTGGCGGGTCTGCCAGCCCTGCTGACGGTAAAAGGCTGCGGCGGCAGGATTATCCCGCAACACAAAAAGATGTATTTTCATTGCTCCCAGGGCTTGGAGTTCCTTCATAGCTCTATTTAGAAGGGCTTTGCCATAGCCTCTACCCTGATAATCCTGGTGAACAGCCAGGTGGTAAATGTATCCACGGCGTCCATCAAAACCAGCCAGTACGGTTCCAATCAGGCTTCCCTTATCCCTTATCACCAGACAGGTGGAAGGATTTCTCTTTATGAAAATTCGGAGAGCTTCCTCATCGTCACCCTGACCCAATCCCAGTCCAGGTATACCCTGCCATAACTTGAGCATGGCAACAGCATCTTCGGCCTGTGCGCGTTCAATTTTATAATCTTCAATCGGCATCTTCTGCCCTCCCCAGCGCTCCCTGGCGATAATTGAGACGGTATTTTCCCTACCAATAAGATATACGCTTTCTTATCCTTATAATCAAGACTTTTTCCATATTTTTAATTAGCAGTCGCTTTTCTTTGCTCCGGTTCCTTTATTTCCCATTTGGTCAAAGCTGGCCTAGCTGGAGGTATAGATAACTATGCCCAACAAGGATAAAAGGGCGTAACTTGTAATTAACAATAGCATATTTTCCCTTGTCTTTATGCCCCATCCCTAACTGGCTTTTTCTGGCCCGGGAGTGCCTGGCATTAGCTAAGGCTTTACTTATCTACCTTATACTTATCCATTTTTCTATAAAGCGTGGTACGAGAAATGTCTAACTCTCGTGCAACCCTGCTGACATTTCCCTTATATAACTGCAAGAGTTTAATGATCTGCTGGCGTTCTTCATCCTCCGCGAGTTTCTTGGCCAGCTGTCTTGCTTGTCTAATCGTTTTTGCTGGTTCTTCTTTTACATTTAAATTCTGTGCAGGCTGAATTCTTCTTGGCGTCTTTTGTGAGAATAAGTCTGGTGGCAGATGTGCTACATCCAGTTGCTTGCCCTGGGCGTTATTGAGCATACGTTCTACAACATTCTGCAGTTCTCTTACATTGCCCGGCCATTCATAGGCTTGAAGTGATGTCAGTAAATGGGGGGAAAGAATGGCCTTATCATTATCCCAATAAGCATAATTGTCCTTTAAAAAATGATTTACCAGGAGCGGGATATCTTCTTTTCGTTCGCGAAGTGGTGGGATTCTAATGGAGATTACATTTAAGCGATAATACAAATCCTTGCGGAAGCGTTTATTAATCATTTCAGTATGCAGATCCTTATTAGTGGCACAAATGATACGAACATCAACTGGAATTGCCTGTGTTCCTCCGATGCGGGTTACGCTTTTTTCCTGAATGACTCGCAGAAGGGCTATCTGCTGTTCAAATGGCATATCTCCAATTTCATCCAAGAAAAGGGTTCCGCCTGAAGCCAGTTCAAATTTCCCGGGATTCCCTCCTTTGCGGGCTCCTGTAAAAGCACCTTCAGCATAGCCAAAAAGTTCACTGCCAATAAGGTCTCTGGGAATGGCTCCACAATTCAGCGCAACAAAAGGTCCGTTGCTTCGATGTGAATGATTATGAATTGCCTGGGCAAATAATTCTTTTCCGGTTCCACTTTCGCCTTCAATAAGTACATTACTCATGCTGAAAGCAGCTATTTTAGCATTTTCAATGAGTTCACTCATAGCATCATTGCCAGTAATTATGTCTTCAAAATGAAAGGTAGCTTTGGCCCCACTGAAACGGTTGACAAGTTTATGAACTTCAGTTATCGGTCTGAGGATTAAAAGTCCGCTGTTGACCTTGCCATCTTCGTTTACAATCGGCGTACCGGAAGCAAGTAAATGTATTGATCCATTATCAGTGCTATAAATGAATTCTTCATCCCGAAAAGCGATGTGCTTATCAAACATGTTAGTTATTAAATCATTTTTTCCATTTAAAATGTCTTTTTTTAACTTGACTTTGATACTATCCAGTAAATTACCCCAGTTCTGTTTAAAAACAGGGTTCAGCAGTTCAAAATCACCGGTTCGGGTTACCACCACGACCCCGTCTGACATATTCATGATTACATTGCTCAGGTTGCGATTCAGCAGAGTAAGCTTATTGTTTTTAAGACTCAGCTCTTCAGTTTTTTGCTTTACGCGGAATTCCAGTTCATTTTTAGCTATTTCTAATTGTTCTTTAAGAAGTTTTTTTTCGGTAATATCGTAAGCCCCTACAATCCCGATAATTTTGTTGCTCATACGGATGGTTCCAAAGAAAACGTCTACCCAGATTGCTTCTCCATTTTTCTTTATGATTTTAAACTCATAATTGGACGGTGCATCTTTTCCCTGCAGGCGGGCCAAACCTCTCTCTCTGATAAGTTCACGATAATCTGGATGGCAGATATCCCAAAAGTTTTTCTGCGTCATTTCTGCAAAGGTAAATCCCAGGGTTTTTTCCACTGCAGGATTTACATAAATTACCCGGCTATTCTGATAGACATAAATCAGTACAGGACTGGCTTCGATTAAGTCGCGATAATAATTAAAATCTGCAAACGGATTTTTTATTTCTTCTTCCCAAGACTGTATTTCTTTGGCAGACATGTACTGCTCATTTCTGTTCATTTTCTCCCCTCCCGGGCTTTGTTAAAAACAATAGTTTTAACTGGTTACAGCTTCAAACAGAATCTTTTTCAGCAAGTTGGGGTGTTCACTATAAAATAAACTTTTAAATGTAGTTTTAACAGTAGGCAACGCCTACTATTTATAAATATCTAATAATAATTGTACAACATTGTACAGGACTGTACAGTTAAAGTTTCAATAGTGTACAATAGCGGCTATTATCGAACATGCACGAAAAATGGCTGAACCCTTTGATTATTCAGGGATGGCGAGGTAGTTAATCTTTATTTTTCCTTTTGGTATGGTATTTGCAATTTTATTAAGGTAGTCGGCTGTAATATTATAAAAACTCAATGCGAAGGCTATATACAGATGCTAATTATTATGGAAGGAGTGATGAGCGTTTCGTTTGAACGTGCCCTTAACTGGTATCAAAAAGTCTTCAGGGTTTAGTAATCGGTAAACATGAGGAAAGATGAATTTATCAGCAGGGTATACGCTAATTCTGATAAAGCTTATATTATGACCAGCTTATAGTAATGAGGAGACCAGCGATGTTGCTTATAATGATGAAACGAAAGGATGATAGTTTATGTTTACAATTCCAATAAATGAAGACCTTATAGAGGAATGGAAATTACCTTTGCTAAGCGATTATATTAAGAAATGGGCGGCGATTACGCCGGATAATCCAGCACTGATAAACGCCGATACAGGACAAAGTTTCACCTACAAGGAATTTGACGAAATGATCACCCTTTATGCGCTGCGCTTAAAGAAAATGGGGATCAAAAAAGGTGATGTGGTGGTAGCACAGTGGCTTTCCTGGCCCGAATTTTACATGTTAACCTATGCCTGTGCAACAATCGGTGCTATCATGACACCGCTGGATGTTCGCTTAATGCCGCATGAGGTCATCCGGGATATGAGTAAAATAAATCCCGCCGCTTTCTTTTGCCTGGGTAATACAGCTGTACGCGATTTCCGACCTCTGGTTAAAGAAGTACAGGAAGCTGTTCCTTCCATAAAACACTTTATACAGTGGATACCGGGCGGCCAGGAAGAAGATTTCGTCGATGGTTGCCTGGATTTTGAAAAATATTTTTCTCCAGCCGGACTGGAAGAACTGAAACAGGATCAAGCATTAATTGAATCATTGCAAAAAGAATATCGTGAACTGGGTACCCGCGATGCGCATATAATAATTTTTACCACTGGTTCAACCGGAGAACCCAAACCGGCATTAATATGTAATGAAAATACCATTATAAACAATGCCGTGTTTTCTCGCGAAGTAGGTCTATACGGAACTGACAGCCGCTATCTTAATTCCATGCCCACCAGCCATGTTGCTGGAACCTGCCAGGGTCCTATGACTGTCTGGTTTGTCGGTGGTACAGTAATAACATTAAGCATGTTCAGCCCGCAGGCGGTTATGTCCGGCATACAAAAATATCGTCCCACATGGTGGGGCGGCGTTCCTACCATGTTTCGTATGCTCTGGCGTGACCCTGAATATGACAGTTATGATTTAAGCAGCCTGCGCTACGTTCTCTACGGTGGAAGTGCAGTGGATGTACCGTTCCTGGAAAAGATGGCAACTATGGCCCCTACCTTTGGTACCTCATTGGGTATGACAGAAACCGCCGGTTATTTTACCGCAACTCCCCGGGGGATTTCATTGGAAGAGATGGCTGGACAGGTGGGGCAGGTTTTTCCGGAATATGCTCCCGTTACCATACGTAAACCCATGAATGAAGATGGAACCGCAGGAGAAGAACTTCCTCCTGGTGAAGTTGGCGAAATATGTGTTCACGGGTCCATAGTGTTTCTTGGCTACTATAACAACCCGGAGGCTACTGCCCGCACTATTTCCAAAGAAGGGATCCTTTATACAGGTGACATGGGGTATTTCCATGATTTCGGCAGTTATAAGGGCCTGAAATTTGCCGGACGCAGGAAATTTGTTATTAAACCAAAAGGCTATCTGGTATTTCCTGATGAAGTTACTGATTTCATTTCCCGACACCCGAAAGTTTCTCAGGCACAGGTTATCGGATTACCGCATGAAGTATATGTGGATGGTGTTTTTGCCTTTGTTCAGCCTAATGT
>DUSB01000011.1 GCA_012840625.1 Syntrophomonadaceae bacterium | reverse complement strand
TTTCAGCAACCAGCTTGCGTACATAGTAACCAGCTAAAGCACCAACAGCCAGAGAGAGTATAATAACTATAAAGCTAACAATCGTTGAAATCGCTTTCACCTCCCTATAGAACAATTACGATATAGACATTATTTTAGTAAAGCAAAAAACCGAGTTGTCATAACTCGGCTTTAAATGAAGTATCTCACATGTTGGCTTTCATCCTTTGCATAGCTATACTCTAACCGGATTTAAAGCAAAAAACTCCGGCATGCGCTTTGAGTGATGAAAACCAAACATTTCACCCAACCAGACACGACCACAAATTATTTATATCTTAAACAGCCTGTTCTTAACTGTTTACCCTATTTAATACCACGGGACTGCGATATATCTTAACTTATGTTCAAATGGTCAAGTACTGTGAGACCCTTCCTCGAGCCTTCTATAATTTTAGTGAGTTTCCAGAATAGTGTCAAGCTTCCTCTGTCTCCTCTGTTGAGCCTCGCGCTGCAGCAAGCAGCTGTTTGAATTGTTCTTCTATTTCGTTACATACCTCAGGATTTGCCTGTAAATACTGTTTTGCATTTTCTCTACCCTGTCCTAGGCGTTCATCACCATAGGAATACCAAGCGCCACTTTTTTGTATAATATCGCTCTCGGTAGCGATATCAAGAATGTCTCCTTCACGCGATATACCTTGTCCATACATAAGGTCAAATTCAACTGTTTTAAAAGGAGGGGCCACTTTATTTTTAACCACTTTCGCGCGGGTACGATTGCCAATCAGTTCATTGCCCTGCTTAATCTGTTCTCCCTTTCGCACTTCAATACGTACCGAAGAGTAAAATTTAAGCGCCCTACCACCGGTGGTGGTCTCTGGATTACCGTATATAATGCCTACTTTTTCCCTGATTTGATTAATAAAAATGACAACTGCATTTGATTTTCCAATATGGGCCGTTAATTTTCGTAGCGCCTGTGACATCAATCGGGCCTGAAGTCCTACATGAGAATCACCCATTTCGCCTTCTAATTCGGCTTTGGGTACCAGGGCAGCAACGGAGTCTATGACAATAATATCAATGGCTCCACTGCGTACCAGTGCCTCTGCAATCTCCAGTGCCTGTTCCCCGCTATCTGGTTGAGATACCAGTAAATTATCAATGTCTACCCCCAGCTTTTTAGCATACAATGGATCCAGAGCATGTTCCGCATCAATAAAGGCAGCCATTCCCCCCTCTTTCTGTGCCTGGGCTATGGCATGTAAGGCTACGGTGGTTTTCCCTGAAGATTCGGGACCAAATATTTCAATAACTCTTCCCCGTGGCAGTCCACCTACTCCCAGTGCCATATCCAGTGATACACAGCCGGTGGATATGACATCAATGTTCATGCCTATGTTTTCACCTAATTTCATAATCGAGCCTTTGCCAAATTGTTTTTCTATGTTTTTAATGGCACTATTTAGCGCTTGGGCTTTGCCTTCTTCTAATTTATCAAATTCCAAGTTTATCCCTCCTCAAACATGTGTTCGCTCACATTATAATCCAAAAACTTACTGCAAGTCAATCATCCTAAAAGAGCATAACTGTTTATTTTTTTATAAATAGGTCCTGATGCGGTTAAAGTGCTCTCCATCAGGTATATCTTATCTACCCTGAAACTATGATGTTTTAACTGCTCCTTCTCCAGAGCAACCTGATGCATAAACATTTTCAGGTTGCGATCACTGCGTATTCGGCCCAGGGTCAAATGAAAGCGATGACTACGCTCTTCTTCAAAACCTAAAGTAGCCAGATAGGCATCGGTACGTTCAGCTAAAAATTCGGCTTTGTCAATCTCACCACGAACTCCCATCCAGATAACACGCGGTCGGTTCTTATTGGGGAAAAAGCCAATCCCGTATAAAGACAGCATAAAAGCAGGACAGCATTCCCCTACCTTCTGTAACTCTTTATCAATCGATGACAGCTGATCTTCCTTTACTTCCCCCAGGAATTTTACCGTCAGATGCATGTTTTCCTTTTCTACCCATTTAACATCTGCATCTGTAGATTGCAGGCGCTGCCGTACTCCATTGGCATAGTCTTTAACCGATTCCGGTACAGGTATGGCTATGAATAAACGCAATATTATTCATCCCCTTTATTATCTTTTAATAGCTCTCGCCGCAGAAGATCCAGCGCAGTTTTAGCCGCCAACATCCTTATCGCATCCCTGGATCCTACAAAATGCATTGGTTTTACGAAACAGTCTTTTTCTCCTGCCAGAGAAATATAAACCCGTCCCACAGGTTTAGCAGGGCTGCCGCCATCAGGTCCGGCCAGGCCTGTTATGCCTATTCCATAATCGGTTCCAGCCCGTAAACGAATACCCCGGGCCATTTCCTGTGCAGTTTCTTTGCTAACCGCTCCAAATTGTTCTAGCGTGTCTGCTGATACTCCCAGCAGCTTTACTTTGGCTTGATTTGAATAGCAGCATATACCTCCCCAAAAAAAAGCAGAACTGCCTGGCAAATCGGTCATGAGCTTGGATAATAGACCTCCAGTACAGGATTCTGCAAGCGCTACTGTTTTCCTTTTTTCTTTCAATAGTTTACTGACTACATGAACCAGAGTATCATCATCATAGCCATAGATATAATCACCCAATCGGGCTGATAGAGCTGCTACCGCTTCATCTAGAACCACCTGACTCTCTTCAGGCTTTTCTTGCTGTGAGCTTACTCTAATGCACACTTCACCCTCCTGAGCCAGCAGGGCCATGGACACACCTGTCTGGTTCTGGAGGATAGGTTTTAGCATGGCTTCGATTTTTGATTCACCGGGTCCAAACACCCGGATGGTTTTGCTTAAAGATTTTTTCAGTAAACCCTGATATTCCTGTTTTAATAATGGAATAACATCTTCAAACATGGCTTCCATTTCATGAGGGGGTCCTGGTAATAAAACAAAAACCTTGCCCTCCCTCTTTAAATACATGCCCGGAGCAGTTCCTCGCTGGTTGGGCAGGACCCTGGCACCTTCCGGGAACATCGCCTGTTTTAAATTGCTATCAGGCATTTCTCTTTGTCGTTCCGAAAAAAAACTACGCAGCCGCTCAACCTCCTCAGGCCGCTGTTCCAGTTTGCATCCCAGGGTATCACAAAGGACCGTCTTGGTTAAATCATCTAAAGTAGGCCCCAGCCCTCCAGTAGAAATAATTAAATCAGCTGATGCCATCGCTAATTGAAAAGCCCGGGCCAGCATCTCCTGGTTATCGCCCACGATTGATTTACCTACTACACGTATTTCTAAATCATTGAGACGACGTGATAGGAAAACTGAGTTGGTATCGAGGGTGGATCCTAACAGCAATTCCGTGCCGGTTGAAATAATATACGCTTTAACCAAACCTTACACCTCTTTGATTCAAGCCGCTTTCACGGCTAAAACATTATTTATTATTATAAGTCAAAGCGTGTTCATTTATCTTGTTTTAAAAAAGAAAACACCGGTTAATTCCGGTGTTTAAGTCAAAGATGGATAAATGATTTTTTCAAATTCCTGTCGGTCAATACTTTCTTCGCGTACCAGAGCATCACTTAGTTTCTCTAAAAGGGTTTCATAATCCTGCAATATTTCCCTGGTCTGTTTTTCCAACCGATCAATGATTGTTTTGGTTTCGCAGAAAAACTTATCATCAGGGAGATGCTCCCGGGAGATAATGCCCAGACTGGATAAACCATTCGCCACCAGTTCTCCGACCAACTGCCAGGCCTGTTCAAAATCATTACGTGCACCTGTGCTGCGACTGTTAAATTTAATTTCTTCTGCCATGGCGCCAGCCAGTGCCACCATGATCTGATGTTCAATTTGCCTGGCGGTATATAGATACTGATCATCCTGTGGTGATTTGCGCATGAATCCCAAAGCTTTACCACGAGGAATAATACTAATGGATGATACCGAACCCCTTTGAGTATATTCGCTGATGATGGCATGACCACTTTCATGTACACATACTCTGGCCAGTTCTTCCGCTGATGGCTTGTGGTTTAATTTCTCTCCCATGATTACTTTATCAATGGCTTCAGAAAAATGCCGTTGATAAATTTCTTCTTCCCCTTCACGCATGGCCAGAATAGCCGCTTCATTACTCAAGCTTTCCAGGTGCGCCCCGGAAAAACCGAAGGTGGCACGGGCAATAGCCATTAAATCAACATCATCATTTAGAGGCTTATTATGAGTGTGGATTTTTAATATCTGCTCCCTGCCAGATCGATCCGGTAGACCCACCTGTACCTGGCGATCAAAACGACCTGGCCTTAATAAGGCTGGGTCCAGCATATCCTCTCTATTGGTAGCGCCTATAAGCAGAATATAGGGTTCCTTGTCCTGGATGATGCCGTCCATTTCCACCAGCAGCTGGTTGAGGGTCTGATCATACTCCATGTGGCTGCTGTGTCTGCCTCTTTTGACTCCCAGTATTTCTAATTCATCAATGAAAATAATAGCACTCTTTTTGTGCAGACGCTTGGCCTTCTGGCGTGCTTCATTGAACAGCTGCCGGATGCGTTTGGCACCCACCCCGGCATACATTTCTATGAATTCAGATCCTGAAGCCACCAGAAAGACTGAACTGGTATAATTAGCGGCTGCACGAGCCAGTAAAGTCTTCCCGGTTCCTGGAGGACCGATCAACAGCACACCTTTCAAAGGACGAATCCCCATATTAACAATGTATTCCGGCTTAAGAAGAAATTCCAGGGCTTCCTTTAGTTCATTTACAGCACTGCTCTGACCGCCTATATCTTCAAAATGCAGTTCGGCATCTTTTTCATATGCTGCGCCAATGTTTTTAACTCCCAGCATACCCTGGGCATGTAAAAGATAGTATAGGCCTCCCACAATGATGAGCACAACAACTACTGGCATCACATTAATGCCTATTATAGCCATAAAGATAAGGGCTGCAGTTATAATTCCCAGTATTATTTCTTTCATTTTGTCTCCCCCTGCTGTGTCGGTTCGTCCAATTGAAGATTTATAACTTCAGCTAGAAAAGCATCGCCTTGGGTCATTTGAATAAATAAATGCTCATGATCTACAAAAACCCTGGCATCAATACCGCTTGATGCGCAGCGCTGCTGAATTTTTTTATTTAGCAAATCATAGTCATACTTGGCCACAGCTTCATAAATAGGTAACTGAAGTTCATCATAAACCTCTTGCAAAGCTTGATCTCTATGATCCACAATCTTGATCTGATATGGTTTTTTACTGTGTGATTGTACAATTTCTTCTATCTGGCAGTATAATCTCTGAATGTTATCACTTTCCTCTACATGCACTATCAGCATAATCTGTTCCTGATCATTTTGGATCTGAACAGATTGAACCGAGGATATTTTTTCGATTTCTGTACTGATGGGAGCTTCGATTCTGGTACTTACATAAAGATGGTAAACGGCGAAAAATGCCAGTAGCGCCAGAATCGACGTTAATATTACTACTATCAGCTTTTTTTGATTGATTTGCATCTTTCTCACCTCAATACGCCGCTATTATAACATAGACTTTGGTCCTGGTTAGAGCGTAATTAATGGAAGTCAGCTGTAAAATAAAAATGGGCAAAAAAAAAGCCGTCCTTAATAAGACGGCGACAGGGAAGCACTATGTACGTGAAGTCTTATAAGATTGGTAAAAATAATCAATACCAGAAACAACGGTAATGACAACAGCAATATACATGCACCACATACCCAGATCCACAGCAACATAAGGGCGATAAATACCCGGAACAATCACCAGCAATAAAGCAATAATTTGAGTAATAGTTTTTAATTTTCCCAGCGAAGAAGCAGGAATAATCACTCCTTCTTCCGCTTTTATAATACGCAGACCGGTTACGGCAAATTCCCGCCCTATAATAATAATTGCGATCCATCCCGCAATGCGATTTAATTCTACCAGACTGATCAAGGCGGCTGTAACCAGCAATTTGTCAGCCAGCGGATCAACCACCATGCCAAATTTAGTAACCTGCTCCCATCGCCTAGCCAGATAACCATCCAGGCTGTCCGTTAATGCAGCGATCGCAAAAACCAGACCAGCCAGATAATCTCCATAGGGTACATTCAGTAAAAGGAAGTAGACAAAAATGGGAATAAGAATAATGCGTGAAAGGGTTAATAAATTGGGAATATTCATAGTAGTTCACCAATCAGATCATATTGGCGTACACCTTTAAAGATAACATTTATAAATTCCCCTTTTACTAGAGTCCCCTCACTCTTAACCATAACCATCCCGTCTACGTCTGGAGCTTGAAAGTAGGCTCGTCCCCGGTAAAGATTTTGTGATAGCCGGGAAGAGACTAAAACTCGCTGCTGTTGTCCTACCCGGGCTATGTTTTTGCTCCGGGTTATTTTATGCTGCAGTTTCATGATTTTATCCCTGCGTTTTTGCTTCAACTCATCAGCTATCATATCAGACATGGCCATCGCCGGTGTACCCTCCTCGGCCTGAAAAATAAAAGTTCCCAGCCAATCAAATTCCACAGCTTTAATAAACGCATACAGTTCTTCAAAGTCCCTATCCGTTTCCCCGGGGAACCCGACCATAACGGTTGTCCTTAGTACCACATCAGGTACCAGCGCTTTAATTTTTTCAAATAATTCGTAAAGTAAGTCTTGATCATGCCTGCGATTCATTCTTTGCAGTATAGAACTACTGGCATGCTGTATCGGTATGTCCATATAAGGAACAACTTTATCAAGATTGCCAAAGCAGGCAATCATTTCTTCCGTAATTTGAGCTGGATGAAGGTACATAAGCCTAATCCACTCAATCCCGTCCAGATGATTCAAAGCGGATAACAAAGCCGGCAGATTACTGCTATCTCCCAGATCCTGTCCATAAGCAGAAGTATCCTGGGCTATGAGCACTAATTCTTTTACACCTCTATGAGCCAATTCCTGTGCTTCAAGTACCAATTCGTCTATCGGCCGAGAACGAAGCTGACCGCGAATAGAAGGAATAGCACAGTAACTACAGCGGTTTCTACACCCCTCCGCTATTTTTAAATAAGCGCTTCCAGGTGGCGTACTCAAGACCCGGGGACCGCATTCGACAAATATCTCGGAGGGAGGGGTGATGGCCATCACCCGTTCCCCATCAATAATCCGCTTAATAATCGCATCAATATCAGTAAAAGATGAGATGCCTACGACTCCGTCTAGTTCAGGCATCTCATCCAGTAATTCTTGTCCGTATCGTTGTGCCAGACATCCGCTTGCCACCAGATAACGCAAGATCCCTTTTTCCTTTAATTTCCCCACTGTAATAATTTCATGAATGGCTTCTTCCTTGGCTTCAACAATAAAGCCACAGGTATTGATAATGACGATATCAGCCTTTTCTATCTGATTAACAATTTTGTGATCTTTACTCAGCGCCGCCATCATAATTTCTGTGTCAACCAGGTTCTTGGCACAACCAAGACTAATAAAACCTACATTCAAATGTATTCACCCATTCTAATTATCACCAATATTTTCTACTGTATACTCTTTTTCTTCTACCTGACCTACCTCGCCCAGAGGCGGAAGCTTCTTACCATTCATGGTTATATTAATGCCCCCGGCGTTGCCAGCTTTAATGAAAATAGATTTTTCCGCTTTAAATGATTTTTTCTCTCCCCTGGCCATAAGTCCTGAATATTCTTGTTTTCCGTCTACAATAACCTCCAGCCAGCATTCCTGATCTTGTAAGGTCCGGATGTCCATTTCCAGGCCCTCAGCCGGGGCAGGAGTTTCTTCCTCTTCTTCCTCTTCTTCCTCTACTGGTGATTTATCCTCCTCAACAGGTTGAGTAATGGGGGCAGGTTCCTCCGGTACTGGTTCTGTACCTTGATCCGCTAAATACGCCACCAGCTGGTTCCCTGCCCAGATTACTATTACCAGAAATAAAACCGCAATAACAACATTACGCACCGGGAATCGTTCTGTCATACGATTCCTTACTTCTTTTTCCCTTTGGACCAGGACCTCTTCTTCCTTATCTTCATCTGCATCAGAATAAGCAAGTCGTTTGAACTCTTCCACAAATGGTTCCGGGTCTAGAGAAAGAAAGGTAGCATAACGTTTTACAAATCCACTTGCATAAACTCGGGGCGGAAGGATATCAAACTCTTCTTGTTCTAAAGCATTAATGTATATTTTTCGTATCTTGGTTGCTTCTTCTACTTGCTCAAGGGTTAATCCCTGCTTTTCTCTTTCTTCTCTAAGGGCATCTCCAAAACCAGCCATGTTTTCACCCCTACTTTAGTATAATTGTTCCGCATATAATCAGAGAACGTGTCTCCCAAATCCAGGGATCTATTTTAGATCCACTAAACAAAATGATCCATCCAAATCAATTTTTGGATGGTTAATTGTCCCGGAAACACAAGAACCTGACAAAATAATGCTTTCTTTTATGCTATCATAGTTTCTATATTAAAGTAGGCTTTTTCTCAAATTATTATTTGATAACTTAAGAATTATAATTTGTTATTAATGTTGAGCTGCTGCAGTTCTTCTTCGGTTATAAGTATTTCACGTCTTTTATTATGATCTGGTTCTGATACGATGCCGCGTTCTTCCATTACATCCACCAGTCTGGCAGCACGGGAATAGCCAATTCGTAGCCGCCGCTGCAGATAAGATATGGATGCCTTTTGACTTTCTACTAGAATCCTTACTGCATCCCAGAATAATTCGTCTTCCTCTTCCAGGCCGGCTATACTTTGTTCTATTTTTTTCAACTGCTCTGCCTGCTCTTCCTTTAAATCTGGCATATCCTGTTTTAAAAATTCCACTGTTGCTTCGATCTCTGCATCAGACACATAAGCTCCCTGAACGCGAGATGGTTTAACGGCTCCCACCGGGAAAAAGAGCATGTCGCCTTTACCCAATAATTTTTCCGCCCCAACAATATCCAGAATGGTTCTCGAATCTGCCTGTGATGATACCGCAAATGCAATGCGTGAGGGAATGTTCGCTTTAATAATTCCAGTTACAACATCTACTGAAGGCCGCTGGGTGGCAACAATCAAATGCATACCTGCCGCACGAGCCATCTGAGCCAAACGGCAAATAGAATCCTCCACCTCTACTGGTGATACCATCATTAAATCCGCCAGCTCATCAATAATAATAACAATAAAAGGCATGGGGTCATTGGAAACCTTGTTATATCGGTATATATCCCGAACTCCCTTCTCGGCAAAGATTTTATACCTTTTCTCCATCTCATTGGTCATCCAGCGTAGAATAATAGCTGCTTTTTTAGGATCGGTTACCACGGGAGTCATCAAATGTGGAATTCCATTGTATACTGTTAATTCTACCATTTTAGGGTCGATAAAAACCAGTTTCAATTCATCTGGATGGGCATGAAAGATCAAACTCATAATAATGCTATTCAAACATACGCTTTTACCAGATCCAGTAGATCCAGCTATCAGTAAATGAGGCATCTCACTTAAATTCGTCACCACAGAATTTCCAGCAATATCTTCTCCCAGAGCGATAGCCAGAGGACTGTTCAGATTTTTGAAATTGGCACTGGCTAATAAATTACGCAGTCCTACCGAGCGTACTTTGTTGTTGGGTACCTCGATACCAATGGCAGATTTACCAGGGATAGGGGCTTCCATTCTGATACCCGGTGCAGCCAGATTTAACTGTAAATCGTCCGTTAAACTTATGATTTTGCTTACCTTAACTCCCGGGGCCGGTGTTAATTCGTAGCGAGTAACTGCCGGCCCGCAGCTTACCTCATTAACCTGTACACCAATGCCAAACGAGGCAAAGGTATCCTCCAGAATGTCTATACTGTTCTTGATTTGTTTTTTATCCACCGTTCTTACCGAGCTTACTTCCTTTAAAAGTTCCAGCGGAGGATATTTATAATTACTGTCCCCGGTCTGCAATTTTTTATTGCTTATCGGCAGAGGTGTGGTATCATTCACAACTGCATTTTTTTCCCTCTCCTCTGCCTCTTGTAGAGGGTTAATAAGCTTTACCTTATCCGTCAATAATTCAGAGGATGAACTCTGTTCCGAGGAGGGATTTATTTTCAGCTCTTTTTTTACTGGTTGATCCATACCTGCCGCCAGGGGCTTGGAGGCTTCTTCATAATCAATCCATGTACCAACCTGATCCGGTACTTTTTTTATCAGCGCCCATACGGGGGCAAAAACTTCTGCTATTGGTCTTTGAAAGAGCAGCACAACAGATAAAAGAATATTCAGCACAATGATAATAATTATGCCCAGATCGCCTACGAACTTGATCAGGAAATAAGCCAAGGCACCACCGATATATCCGCCTCCCATGCTGCGCATACCTGCTTCCCAGGGATTCATGCCCACCGGTATATTATAAGCACTTATCCCGGTCAGCACTGTAAGCAACAGCAGGGTAACTCCCCACATACGCAGTGACCACATTTTTTTACTTATTCCAGTGTGAATGGCCCAAGCTAAGAAGAAAAAGGGAATAAAAATTGCCCCATCGCCACAGGCTGTTTGCAGGCCAATAATAAGGTATTGACCCAAAAGACCAATAAACTGTGTATCTTCAGGTAAACCCTGAAAGCGACTTATGCTTACAAAAAGAAAAACCGCTAGCATAAATGTAGCTACAGAAAATAGCTCTTCCAGCAGCCCTGGTCTGGTCTGCTTCTTCTTATCTTTATGGTTTGATTTCTTTGCTTTACTCCTGGCTGCTGCTCTTTTCACTTTTTTGTTCTTCCGGTTTGATTTTTTCTTTTCAGTCATGGAGCTTCACCCTTCCATGATGCAAATAAAAACGGGAGCGTTACGTTCCCGTTATGACGTATGTTATTAAACTTCTCTTGAAGTAAAGATTTTCCTGCATCCCTACAAAAAGAGATGTTTTTAGCCAAAGAATACATAAGCAAGGGTTAACAATCCTACTGTCCAGCAATAATATGAAAAATAGACCAGCCTGCCATCTTTAACCAATGTCATTACAACCCGAATAGCAATATAACCAAATATGCAGGCTGTAATCGGACCTATAATATAGGGAAGGATCATAGCACTCTCTATGCCGGTTTCTACCAATCTTTTAATATGTACCAGGCCTGCTCCCAAAATGACCGGAATAGATAGTAAAAAGGAATACCGGGCGGCCCATTCACGATCCAGACCGGCCAAGAGACCTCCAGCAATAGTAGATCCAGAACGCGATATACCTGGAATAATAGCTATCCCCTGCAGCAAACCAATAAACAGGGCATTCCAGGTAGTGGTCTCCTCGAGCTCTTTAAAAACAATAGTACGCCGGGAAACAGTATCGGATATTTTTAAAATAAAACCAGTGATTAATAAACCTATCCCTACCACCAGCAGCGACTCAAAGGCTTTAGTAAATAGAGGTTCCAGATAAAAACCCATTAAAGCGGCTGGAATACAGCCAATAATAATCAGGTAGGTCATCCGGGAAAAAGGCTTTCTCAAGATAGCCACAACATCATCCCAGAAAGCAATAATCACCGCAACCAAAGTCCCTAAATGAACAAGTATATCAAAGGTAAGAGGCCCTTCTTCAATTCCAAAGACATGTTGAAATATAACCAGATGACCAGAACTACTGACTGGTAAAAACTCTGTTAATCCCTGAACAATTCCTAAAAAGATAGCTTGTAAACTAGTCAATGACTACAACCTCCATGAATAGAATCTTAATCATTATAGCACAGCAGCTATAAATTGATAGTTTATTCGCTAATTAAAATAAAAAATAGGGCTGTTGCTTCCAGCCCTATTTTTGTTGCGATGGTTTATTCATCCTTGAATTTTATTTAGTGATCTTTTTTAGTGTAACCTCAAGGCGATCACCCGGCTGAATAAGCATATAATCACGGGGATCGGTACTGATGACGCTGCAAATACTGTATTCCCGGGAGGAAAGAGGTTCAGCACAGACCACACCACCAGAGGGTAAGCTCAGGTAAACGTTTTTATCTTTCTCGTCATGAGCAAATAATTGGGTCGGATCTTCTATATATAAAATCATTGCAAAATCTCCTTATTTATCGTTTGCATTTCTTTTAATTTATAGACAGCATCCTTAATTCCTCCCGTGGCATCAATGAGTCCGCAATCTACAGCATCTTTACCTACCAGCACGGTACCTATATCA
>DUSB01000138.1 GCA_012840625.1 Syntrophomonadaceae bacterium | reverse complement strand
AGTTAAACGAACAGGAAAGTCGAGGCGTATTGTGGATTATGGATAAGGTAAGAGATTGTTTCCATGGCTGTACTTCCAGCATAGAACTGAGCGAAAAAGAAGAAATCTTCATCATAGGTGTTTCTAATTTAAGGATGTCCTCTGCTCTGCCTTCGGCGATAAAAATCCAGTTTGTTGTTCGGGATTCGATATCGCGAAAAAAAACATCTAAATGCTCCTGCAGGCCTTCTTTAGCCAGATCTTCGCCCACGATCAGCACTTTATTATGAACCAGAGTTAATGGACGGGAAGAAATGTTGGTCATATCGCGTATAGCGTCAAATACTGTATCGCTGGATGTCGAAGCAATCCAGAATGGTTTTCCTCCTCCCGCCTGATCACTACCTGCGGTACTGACTTGTGAAGGATCAATGATTTGTACGCTCAAGCGTATATGATTTTCGACGGGATCGGTATCCAATCCAATTCCGGATACAATTGCATGCTGATCTAATTCTCTTCTATCCCAGCAGCCGCTGCTTATTAATAAGAGGAAGACCATAGATAGAAGCATACACATTTTGCCTGCCTTATTTCCCATTGCTGCCAGTCCTCCAAATGCTTAAACAATAAATTAGGGTGCAGTTCTTATTTTTATGGGTTTTCTGGTGGATGCGGTTTTAAACGGAATGCTTCCCGCTGAGAATCAAATTCAGTTATCAGCCGCGGGCGCAAAATCATTTTCCACAGGGGGGCCCGGATCATTGAATCCTTGAGATCGGTTTTAACCGAAGGTGCCCATGGAGTAAGGTAGGGTACTCCAAATGATCGTAAAGAAGTAAGATGAATTAACATGCCCAAAAGCCCTATAGCTATACCGAAAGCTCCTAAAACCCCAGCCAGTAGCACCAGTATTAAACGCATCAGGGTAATGGCATCTGTATGCCCGATAACCAGAAAAGAAGAAACTGCAGTAAGCGCTACGACAATAATCATGGGGGCACTGACTAAACCGGCAGAAACGGCCAGATCACCTATAATTAAAGCCCCTACGATACTGAGTGCCGGGCCGATGATAGTGGGTAAACGGGCTCCACCTTCCCGTAATATCTCAAAGACCAGTCCCATCCCAATCGCTTCCAATACTGCAGGGAAAGGGGTCCCTTCTTCTGCTGCAACCATAGTGATAAAAAGACTGGTAGGAATTAATTCAACATGATATGTTGTCAGAGCTACATAAAGAGCAGGGGATAGCAAGGTAATGAAAAAGGCAACAAAGCGCAATAAACGTACAATACTAGAATAATATGGACGGGAATAGTAATCTTCAGGAGCCTGAAACCCCTCCAGAAACAGCATGGGAACTGTCAAAACATAAGGGGTTGTATCCACCAGGATAGCAACCCGTCCTTCCAGTACCCGGGCGGCGATTCGATCTGGCCTCTCACTATTACCTACGGTAGCAAAAGGAGAAAAGGGATCATCTTCAATCAATTGTTCAATGTAGCCGGATTCAAGTACGGCATCAATATCGATTCGATTAAGGCGGCGTTTTAGTTCTTCCACCAGCTCAGGGTGGGCGACTGTTTTAAGGTAGGCGATACAAACGGCGGTGCGGGATTTTTTGCCCAGGACTAAATATTCTATCAGCAGGTCAGGATCCTGGATTCGGCGGCGCAGCAAAGCGGTGTTAAAGCGAATGTTTTCGGTAAAACTTTCATGAGGACCGCGAACAGATTGCTCCGTTTTGCTTTCCTCCACCCCGCGTGATGCCCATCCCCTGACATCAATCATCAGAACGGTGGCATTTCCATCTAGAAGTAGAATGGCATTTCCAGAAAAAAGTGCTTCCATTAACTCTTCTATAGTATTTGCTTCCGTTACTTCACCAATAGCCAGCAGTGTCTCTTTTAGAGCACGAATGTCTTCAAAGCAGGAAGGAGAGACCGTAGTAAGCAAATGAGATTCATACATTAACGGGCGGATAATGCCATGGTTTATTTCTTCACTCTTTACCAATCCATCAAAAAAGAGCAGGGCGGCATCGATCTGCTTATGCAGTCCAAATTTAAACTCCCTGATAACAAAATCTTCACTAACACCAACGATATCGCTAATGATAGCGATATTATTTTTTAATTTATTGCTTAATTCAGAATGAACAGGACCTTCCGGCTCGGAGTCAGAATCGTTATTCATCTTATTTGCCAGTGAAAGCAGTCCCAATTTGCGCTTTAAATAGCTAAACATTCATTATTCTCCCCGTAAAAGGTTTATGGCTTAGTTTTTTCCTATTTTACTTCAGCTATACACCAAAATACGGGGATGATCCTGCGATACGTGCAACACGGGGGAACTGCCCCCTGTGTTGCCCAGCTTGCTCCTCAGGAGTGAAATGCCGGGGCCGTATATTAGCCCTGTTGTTAAGGACGGTACATGTTCTCTATTTCTATAGCAAAATGTTCTATGATGGTTTTTCTTCTTAATTTGCCGGTTGGTGTTAGTTCATCAGTAAGGGGTGAAAATTGCCGATTGAGAATAGTATAATCACTAATTAATTCATAATCTTCTAGCTCAGCATTAATTCTTTCTATTTCCTGAGCGATCAGCGTACGTAAAAGGGGCTGGCGGATAAAATCCATACCGACTTTTATACAGCTGCGATGATTATTCTCTCCCTTATATTGAAGATCTTCCCGATTGATATCGATATTTTTTTCTTCAAAAATTTGCAGGAAGAGATCGAAGTTAGGAACGACCAGAGCGGTGACATAGGGCTTGTCATCGCCGATAGGGCAGATTTGGCTGATTAAACGTCCCTGAGCAATCAGTCGATCATATTTAGCAGTAGAGACTTTGCGTCCACTGGTAAGAGCCAGTATCGATTTTTTCCGATCCAATAAGAACCAATCTTGCTGATCAGTCTGCGTCATGATATCACCTGTTTTGAAAAAGCCATCCTCGGTAAAAGCTTTACGGGTTGCAAACGGATCGTTCCAGTATTCCAGGAAAAGTGTATCTGTTCGAATTAAGAATTCCCCATCATCAGCACTGACGGCTTCAACGCCGGGACACAAAATCCCTACACTACCAGGAACAATGCGATTTATGTTATTAGCAGTCACGGTATTACTGCTTTCTACCAGACCATAACCTTCCATGATACGAAGGTCCATAATAGCAAATAGTTTGCATACTATTGCCGGCAGAGCCCCGGCAGCGGAATAGCTAAAACGATAGCGCCCGCCAACAAGAGAGCGGACTGCACTAAATACCTCCTGATCAGCCTGCAGGTATTTTTCCCTCAGTTCTACGGGAAGCATAGCGCTTTCGAAAAAACCAATATAGCCATCCTTGTCAAGGAGGTAGTCGGCGGTTTCCAGAGCCGTTTCAAGCGCATTCTCAATAAGCTGTTGATCCATTAGAGTCCCCAAATGCCGGGAAATATCCTCCAGCAGCGATACATAAATTTCCGGCACGCCCAGAAACCAGGAAGGCTGAAAAGTTTGAAAGTCCTGCAGCAAGCTGCTACCGGTACTGCTGGGATAGGCAATACTTCCACCGGTTGATAAGGTTAACATATGACCGCACTGCCGCTCAAAAGAGTGGGATAAAGGTAGAATAGATAAGAGCTGATCCTCCTCTTTTATGGTAGGCATGATGGTTAAGTCTCTGGCAATGGCAGCATTCAAACTCAGGTGGGTATGAACCACCCCTTTTTGTTGTCCCGTTGTACCCGAGGTATATATAATTGTCAGAGGATCATGTAGATCGATGGACCGCCAGCGTGCGTCAAATTTGGGTCTGGTTTCACGCATTAAAGCAGACCCGGTCCTGCGCAGCTCACTTAGATTCAAAATGGCGGAATGATGGCCGGAGTAATCATCACGCATTATAATAATTTTTTCCAAAGAGGGCATCTCACTCCAAATATTTGCTGCTTTATGCAGGCTTTTAGCACTCTCCATAAAGAGAAAGCGGGTTTGAGAATCATTAATGATATGCGCCAATTCACGATGTGAAGAAGTAGGATAGATGGTAACAGTTATGGCTCCCGCACTGAGAATAGCAAAGTCAGCCCACAGCCACTGAGGAATGTTATAACTCATGATGGCTACGCGGTCCTGTTTATTCAGGTCCAGGCTGAGTAATCCAATGCTCAATTCTTTTACAATTCGGCCTACCTGAGCGTAGCTAAGCTTTTGAATCTTGCCGGTCTCATCTTTCCATGTCTGACAGGTAGCATCCATATATTTTAATACTGATTGGTCAAACATTTCAGGCAAGGTATAACGATAAATATACCGGCGGTTAAATGTACTCATAATTCCTCCTCATCTTTCTGAGAGCGTTTAAACGTCCAGATTAAGATCTTTAATTTTGTTATACAATGATGTACGGGTAATGCCAAGCAGTTCAGCGGCCTGCTTTTTATTACCTTTGCTGAAAGCCAGAGCCTTAAGTATAGCTTCTTTTTCTGCTCGCATAACAGCTTCTTTTAATTTGGGTGGATAATCACTGCCCTGCATACGAGTTTGCAAAAGATACAGATTATCTACTTCAATTAAGCCTGTTTGTGCATCCAAACAGGCTCTTTCAATGACGGCTTTTAATTCACTGATGTTGCCCGGCCAGTCATATTGGATCATGAAGTCCATGGCCCTGTCACTAATGCCGGTTACGGTGGTGCCAGCAATGGTATTAATCTCATGAATAAAACGGTGGCAAACAGCAGGAATATCTTCCAATCTAGAGCGCAGGGGTGGCAGTATGATAATGCTATCATTAATAAAATTCATAAAATCCTTTGAAACAGATAAGTTTTGTTCGGTATCTTTTAATGATTGACTGCTGGTGGCGATTAAACGGGGAAATGCTGGCCGAGTTTTGTTGGCGAAGCTTGAATTTACCAGGATTTCCACCAGTTGATTTTGAGTCTCAACAGGCAGATGCAATACTTCATGAACAAAAACAGTAGCCCCGGCATAATAGCTGGGTTTATCTTTATTGGCAGGATTAAACAGCCCGCTGGCAGTTTCAGTACTGCCCAAAAGTTTATCTCGTGCCAGTTCCGGGTCGGTCATACAGTTAATGGTGATAAAAGGTCCATCCTTCTGGGGGCTGTCCTGATGTATAGCATGTGCAAATAGACGTTTCCCAGTACCCTGTTCACCGGCCAATAAAATAGGTGTATGCGTGGGCGCCATATTCCAGGCTTTGGTTTTGGCTTCTAGAATAAGCAGGCTATTGCCCATGATTTGATCGAAGGAATAATATGAGCTCCATATACGTTTTACTTCATTTTTATAATACTGGAGTTCTTCTAGGATATCTGTTTTTTCTGATGCGGTCATAAAGCTCCCTCCAGTGTTTTGTGTGTTATTGTAATTATACCATTACATTTTACTGAAATGCTTTTGTTAAAAGGAATTATAAGGAAAATGGCCGGCTCTGACGAGCCGGCCATTTTTAATTTTCAGGACACTTATTTGTACAGGGCTTCGATTTCGTCGGCAAAGTTTTTAAGTACATTGCGGGTTTTTACCTTCATTGTTGGTGTGACTTCGTCAAGCTCTGGAGAAAATGCACGGTTAGAAATATGGTATTTCTTGATGGTTTCATAACTTTCCAAGCCCTTATTGGCTTCGGCCACATCCATATCAATCAGCTTTTTTACCTCGGGGTGATTAACAAAATCATCGCCTACTTTTACAGTAATTCCTTCCATTTGAACCATTTGGCTCTCATCAAAGTGAATACCTTTTTCAGCCAGGGTGTTGATAATGTGGTCAAATTTAGGAACAATAATGGCGGTGACAAATTTTCTTTCATCAGCTACTGCGCATACTTCTTCTATATAGTGAGCTACGGAAAAGCGGCCTTCTACTTTAGAACGGGGAACGTTTTTGCCGGTATCCAGTACCATAATGCTCTTTTTACGATCGATGATCTTATAGTAATCAAGTCCCAGTTTACTGTTGTGTACAATGGTACCGATGTCACCGGTGTGGAAAAATCCTTCATCATCAAAGGCTTCGGCGGTTGCTTCCGGATTATTGAAATATCCCTGGAAAACATTGCCGCCCCGTACGATAATTTCACCATCTTCAGCCAATTTTACTTCATGGAAGAAGTGTTCAGGTCCCATACTGCCGGGAAGGATGGCGCGCGCTACACTGAAGTTAATAGCATTCATGGTTTCAGTCAGACCGTAACCCTCAAATATTCTAACGCCCATAGCCATGAATATTTTACATAATCTGGCCGGGAGACCAGCGGAAGCGGAAATGGAGAATTTATAATTCTTTCCCAATAAAGCGCGAACTTTGCTGAATACATTGGTATCTGCCCACTCATATTGTTTGAGCAGATCTTCAGGCAGCCCATCAGACATGTTATGTTCAAAGCTCATGTCAACAAAGCCTTCCTCGTCGGTTTGATAATCTACCACTTTCAGGCCAATTTCCAGAGCCTTTTCGAATCCAGCTTTGCTTTCCGGAGTTTTTGATGCTGCATCTCTCATTGCTACATAAATTCTCTCAAATATTCTGGGAACAGAAAGGAACCAAGTAGGATTGAAAATCTGAATATCCCTCATAACAGTTGCCGGTTGTTCAGCATAGGCAATGGTACCTCCTGTCCAGATAGTCTGCATTTGACCACATTGGCGTTCATAGGTGTGAGAAAGAGGTAAGAAGGATAAAATGACATCCTTTTCATCGATATTGAAACCACTCTGAACAAAACGGAGAGCATCAATAACCATAGCATTCATAACATTATGATGGGTGTGTACGGCACCTTTTGGATTGCCAGTGGTACCAGATGTATAAACAATGGTTGCCATATCCCATGGCTTAATCTGATCACAGGACTTCTCATATGCATAGGGATGATTAGCTGCATATTTTTTACCCATTTCCATCAATTCACTCAGGTAGATAAATTGATCACTATCAGGGAGCTTTACGTTATCATTCATGACAATAGCCTTTTCCAGAGTGGGCATATCTTTAAACCCCTGTTCAACTTTTTGGACACCTTCTTCGTCGCGCACAAAAATAAAGCGTGAACCGGAGTCATTTACAATGTATTTCATTTCGTTAACGGAAAAAGAAGGATAGATGGTTACCGTTATGGCTCCGGTACTCAAAATGCCAAAATCGCTCCACAGCCACTGTGGACAGGTATGAGCCATAATAGAAACACGATCTTGAGGTTTAACCCCCAGAGACATTAAACCGGCACTTATATCTTTTACCTTCATATAAACATCTGAGTAGGAAAGAGAGGCAGTTTCTTCTGGCCTGGAATAGTCGGTTTGAAACCACTGGCACCGTCTGTCACCAAATTTGAACACTGAACGATTAAACATCTCGGGTAGGGTAGTAATACATAATACATCGCGATTAATTTCCTGAGCAAATTGCATAATAAAGTCCTCCTTTTGTAAAAAATAGTTGACACAGAACCCGACGTCCGGGCTATAATTTATTTCATTATACTATATATGAATATAATTTAACATATTTATTTTATTGGTTTTGCAAAATGCCGTTAGCAGACAAAGTTGTAATAAATAATTGACGAATCATAGCAGGAAGATATTGAATTGACAGCGGAGCATAGGGTGGAAGGCAATGTGTATAGAAAATTATACACATTGCCTGCTGCTATTGCTGTTATAACTGGTATAAGCCATACTTTATAATAGATTTACCTTATAAACAGAAAAGGAGACGGTGCAATAATGGAATTTTTATATCAACGTTACTGGCATTCAGAAGTATATCGCGCTGGGGATCACTTAATTTGTGGCCGAACCATGTATGCTGATTCGGATCGGGAACTGGCGGTTTCTATGGTGCTGGATACAGTTGAACTGAAAATTCAAGAGGCTTATTGGGAAAAATATGGCTCTCCCGGTGATATGAGAGAATATCGCAAAGAAATTCCTGACCTAAAAGGCATTCAGGCTTATCTGGGACAGGGACCTCATCTGCGTAGAGCGGCTGAGAATTTAGGAGAAGACATGGCTCGATCAATGATTAATGAAACAGTGACCTGCATTGTGCAGGCTGAAACATTTTTGTTGCTGGAAAGGGGTTATACTGGCAAAGAAGATTATAATCAAGCCTGGGACCATTTTTACGATGGCTCCTGTCGCTATTATAGTAATCTTGATCGTGTACAGTGTTCCTGGGGTGATTATATTGGTAATCAGGCACGGGAAAACAGGCTTTTTGATCGCTTTAAAAGCCAGCATATCTATCGGGAGCAAGGGGTAGGATATATGATTGCCGGCAATCTTAGAGATTCTTTTCACCATATCAGCAGTTGGCTGGAAATAGAAGCGGATGTCAACCAGGTGCTACGTGCAGAGGCCAGTCTGATGCAGGTGCCGGATGAAGTTTGCCGCGAATCGATTCATCAACTAAAAAATATCGAAGGTCTTTGTGTACGGGGAATGAAAAAAAAGGAGCTGGCGCAACATTTAGGAGCCGGGCAGGGATGTGTACATTTAATCGATCTGGTTTATGATAGCGTTGATACCTATAATCGCTGTCTTAACAAACAGCTGGAGCAATCATGCTAGTTTTTATATCAGCAAAGTACCAGCAAAGAGTTCTACGCCTGGAAACAGTCGATTAAAAAATATTGAAAATCATAAAACAATTGTCTATCATGAAGCATGAAGGGTTGATTGGTGTCGATAGTTTCTATATAATATATTGATCATTAGTAAGGGACGAAACCATATTGACTAAAGTAAGAAAGTTATTATTGAGCTAATGGGGGGATGTTGTCATGAAAAAATGGATATCCATCATTGTGATGACGGGATTTTTGCTGACCCTATTTCCTTTTAATGCGCTGGCTAGTGCGCGGGAAGTAGTAAGTCTGGGAGCTGATCTTACACCACAGCAGGAGAGGGAAATGCTGGAGCTTTTCGGTGTTAACAAAGATGATGTTAAAATTATCAGAGTCACCAACCAGGAAATGAGACAATATCTCGGTGGTCTGGTGCCGGAAAAACAGTTAGGAACTACCGCCTATTCTTCAGCACATATCAAACTGGCACCCAGAGGTCACGGCATTACTGTAAAGACTTATAATATCGCCTGGGTAAGCAAAGAAATGTATGCCAATGCCATGGT
>DUSB01000137.1 GCA_012840625.1 Syntrophomonadaceae bacterium | reverse complement strand
GGCGAGGAGCAGGCGGAGATTTTGGAGCTGATTGTTCAACCCGGTAGTGTGGCTGTCAATAAGCGGCTGAAAAATCTGAAATTTCCGAAAGGAACAGTTTTAGGTGCTATTGTTCGGGGTGAGGACGTGATTATCCCTGGTGGTGACCAGGAAATAAAAGTCTTTGACCGCCTGATTGTCTTTGCTTTATCCAAAAACATCCATAAGGTAGAACGATTATTTCTGCATGGAGGCCGGAAATAATGGTACGGCCTGGCATTGTACTAACTTATCTGGGCAGGATTACAATTCTTATTGGGATAGCCATGCTGACCTGTATTCCATGGTCCCTTTTTTATCAGGAGTCGGATGCTGCTGTAATCGCGCTGGCAGCTATCATCACCATAGCCAGTGGTTTGTTTTTCAGCTTTTTTTATGGTCATCGTGAGGAAGGGATTAATTACAAAGAAGGCTTTTGCGTCGTTACTCTGGGGTGGGTTTTTGCCTCTCTTTTTGGGTCTTTGCCTTATTTATTTACCGGCAGCCTTGTTTCTGTACCTGATGCTATCTTTGAAACTGTATCTGGTTTTACGACCACCGGTGCTACCGTTATTACGGATGTAGAAGCTCTGTCCCATGGAATACTTTTCTGGCGCAGCCTGACACATTGGCTGGGCGGTATGGGGATTATTGCTTTATTTGTAGCCATTATGGCCGGTTTAGGAGCCCGTGCTAATCAGCTTTTTCGTGCGGAAGTGCCAGGCCCGGTAGCAGATAAGGTCAGCCCGCGTATTCGGGAAAATGCCCGGTTTCTCTGGTTAACCTATATGATATTAAGCCTGGGGCTTTTTGTGCTGCTGGCATGCTTTGGTATGGGTATCTTCGATGCTATGTGTCATACCTTTAGCACCATGGCCACCGGTGGGTTTTCTACCAAAAACAGCAGTATTGCCTATTATTCCAGCCCGGCAATTCAGTGGACCATTATCCTGTTTATGTTTTTATCCGGTGCCAGTTTCGCTCTACATTACCGGGCCTATCAGAAACGCAGTCTGCGCTTATATGGTAGAAATAGTGAATTTGTATTTTATTCTTTTATTACCCTGGTATTTGCTGCCATTATTTTTCTAAGCCTGGGTTCCCCGGCAAATTTATCGCAGTTTGAAGCTCATTTGCGCAGTTCTCTTTTCCAGGTAGTGTCTATTATTACCACCACCGGGTATGTGACCGAGAACTATGATTATTGGCCCGCACTAGCCCAGGGGATCTTATTTATGGCCATGTTTATAGGTGGTTGTGCAGGTTCCACCGGCGGTAACATTAAACCAGGAAGGTATTTAATCCTTTTTTATCGTGCTTTTATTGAATTAAGACAAATGGTTCATCCCCGGGCTGTTCAGCCGGTTAAGCTTTCAGGGAGGGCACTGGATGATGCTCTGGTTATCAACGTGCTGCAGTTCTTTTTCCTGTATATTTTTATTTTAGCTGTGGGTACCATCTGCCTTACGGTAGAAGGCCTTGATGTATTTAGCAGTCTGACAGGTACGGCTGCCTGTCTGGGTAATATTGGACCGGGGTTTGGAGCGCTGGGACCCACAGAAAACTTTGCCTTGCTTTCTGCAGTCAATAAAGTGATCCTATCTATGATAATGCTGATCGGCAGATTAGAAATCTATCCGGTATTGCTTATGTTTATACCCGCCTTCTGGCGAGAGTAAAGGATATGTAAAGGGTTTTAGCAGCAGGTTAAATTGATGGATACGACAGCTGGTTCTGTAAACCAGCTATTTTTGTGTCTGCAGCAGCCTGGATTGTGACACTTCTGCTTCCTATTTCCATATGATATATTACATCATTTCTAGAGTGGAATCAGCAAAGGGGGCAAAACCGTATTGAAGAATGTAAAGCTATAGGGGTATTAACAGCATATAAAAATGGCGGTTCTGCTTATCCTCTTCCCGGTGGCCGAAAAGCGAAAATCTATCGCGAAATGATAGCAGAGGCGGAAAAACGCCATCTCTTACTTTATTATTTTTATCCTGATGGGGTGCAGTTTCATAGAAAGAGAATCCTGGGTCATCGCTATCAAAATGGGCAATGGATAAAACGATATTTCCCCTGGCCGCTTATCGTTTACAATCGCATCGTATCTCGCAGCCTGGAACAAGGAGAGGCTGTCCAGACGCTTATCCAGCGTTTCTCTCTTGATACGGATCTGCAGTTTTTCAACAGCCGCTTTTTGGATAAATGGGAAGTTTACGAGGTTTTGAGCAGAGAACCGGAGTTAGAAGCTCATCTACCTGCTACAGCGCTTATGCATAGTGCTGTCTTATATGAATTTTTAGATAATTATGAAGAAATTTTTCTAAAACCCAGAGCTGGAAGCACGGGAAAAGGTATCATAAAAATTGTAAAAACACCGGCGGGTAAGTACCAATATGCTCTGGCTCGGGAAAGTTCGGGCCGCTTTAAACAGGCCCTCAATATGCAGCAATTGTTGCACAAATTAGCCGCTTTAAAGCTTATTTCTTCCCGCTATATTGTGCAGCAAGGGATAAGAATGTCTCGGTATCAGGGGCAGATTTTTGATTTGCGAACCCTGATGCAAAAAAATGGGCAGGGTAAATGGGTGTTTACAGGAATGGGTGCGCGCGCTGCAGCTCGGGGCAAGTTTGTTACCCACATACCCAATGGAGGGAAAGCAGTGCCCCTGCATGAATTGGAAAAGGAGCTTTTTTCTTCGATAGAGCAGAGGGATGAAATGTGGAAGGATGTGGCTAAATTGGCCCTCTGCTGTGCAGCGGTGTTAGAAAAGCAAACCGGACTTAATTTAGGGGTTCTGTCTATGGACATGGGCCTGGATGTGAACGGCCATCTCTGGGTTATAGAGATTAACTCTAAACCAGGCGTTTTCGATGAAAAGGAGATACGTCAGCGGCATGTAAGTCTGCTGCACGACTACTTTGAATATCTCATAGAAAACCGCACAGCCGGAAAAGAAGGTTGATAGCTATGGCCATACAGATTATCCACAGGAAAAATGATGCTGGGATCCTATTATTGCAGGATTTGAAAGATATATGGGAAAAAACAAGTCATGAAACACTTATGATCAATAATGAAACCTATTATCGTATCCTGATACCAGGTCAGGATGGGTTGCAGCTAAACCTGAACAGCTTTTCCAGTCTGCAGCAGCTTAAAAATACAGCTATAAGCAGAAGCATCCTGCAATACAATGGGATTATCTGCGATTTAGAAAAAAATGAAATAGTCAATCGAAGCTATGAGGTATTGCTTTTCGATACCCGGATTCTATCCATCAAAGAAACCAATTACAGCAAGAATCGCAATACCTCTACATATATTACTGATAAGGGACTTACCAGGGTAATCGAACTGGCCCAGCGGGTAGTATACCTGCTGGGTCTGGATTATGCGCAGGTACGTATTGTTAAAACCGGTGGACAACGTCTGCGCTTCATGGATATAGATGAATCCCCCCTTATACGAAGTAAAGATAGGCAAAAACTTATCCAGTGCATGCAGGACCTTTATAAGAGCATCTTATCACAGAACTGGAAGAACATTATGCTGGGTGCGGATCCTGAATTTATGATGGTGAATACTAAAAGTGGACGGATGATTGCTGCTTCCCGTTTTTTTCCGCGCGAAGGTGAGGTTGGCTGTGACAATATAAGGGTTTCCGGGCGACAGCAGCGGCCCGTTGCTGAAATACGTCCCCAACCCAGTACATGTCCGTATATACTCCATAAAAACATTAGAAAGGCTCTTTTAAAAGCCAATAAAATGGCTCCCTATAAAAATATAAAATGGCTGGCAGGCAGTCAACCTCTGACCGGCTATTCCATCGGCGGGCATATTCATTTTAGCAATGTAGATCTTAACCATACTTTTTTAAGAGCTCTGGACAGCTATCTGGGGGTTTTGGTTTTCCTGATCGAAGACAGGGACAGCGCCGTTAAGCGTAGAAAGCGATATGGCTACTTGGCCGATGTCAGAAAAAAGGATTATGGCGGTTTCGAGTATCGTACCCCGGGCAGCTGGCTGGTATCTGAAGCGCTTACCAGAGCCGTATTATGTTTAGCCAAGCTCATAGCCAGCGATTATATAAAACTGCAGCGTTCTATATTTACAAAACCAGAGGCCTTCCAGGCCTTTTATGAAGGGGATAAAGACTACTTTCGTCCCTATTTTCCTCTTTTATGGCATGATATTCAGGGTGCATCACTTTATAAGCTTTACCAGCCAGACTTAGAGCTATTACGGGAGATGATTGAGCAGGGATGGGAATGGGACGAAAAAATCGATATACGGAAAAACTGGGGCATACCTATCTATACTAGTCGAGTCTTTCAGGAGAATCGTACTCCGGCATCATTGGTAGGCAGTCGGGATAATCAGCAGGCAGGGAATCAGGTATCAGCGTGGCCGGAGCGTTCTTTTAATAGGGTTCCTACCACCTATTCGCAGGCGAGTCAGCAT
>DUSB01000136.1 GCA_012840625.1 Syntrophomonadaceae bacterium | reverse complement strand
TTTTCTACCCAAAGGTTCCCTCTCCTTTCAACGCTGTGATTATTGGAGTCTATTCATTAATTCAATAACCTGGTCTAAAATACGAGCAGCCACTTCGTCTTTACTCATTTTAGGTAGTGAAACTATATCCCCGGATCGATTGATAAAGGTCACAATGTTTGTATCCGTACCAAATCCTGCTCCTTCTTTGGTTACATCATTGGCTACGATAAAGTCCAGGTTTTTGCTACTAAGTTTCTTTTTGGCATTTTCCAGAACATTTTCTGTTTCAGCAGCGAAACCAACTGTGATTTGGGATGGTTTTTTTCGTTTACCTAATTCTTGCAAAATGTCTGGAGTACCTACTAATTCCAGCAACAATTTATCCTCACGGTTATCAGCTTTCTTAAGCTTTTGTTCTTTTGTATCGGCTAGTTTAAAATCTCCCACCGCTGCTGCGCCAATAATGGCATCACAACTATCCTGATGTTCTAGCATAACCTGGCACATTTCTTCAGCACTCCATACAGGGATAACTTTTACCCCGGGAGGTACCTCGGCAGAAGAATTTCCGCATACCAGTATAACTTCTGCACCTCTTCTGGCCGCATTTTGGGCAATACAAAATCCCATTTTGCCGCTGGCTCGATTAGCAATAAATCTGACCGGGTCAATATCTTCACAGGTTGTCCCGGCATTAACCATGATTTTTTTGCCTTTCAGGTCATGCTGCGGATTTAAAATATTCATGATTACCTGGTATATATCGTCTACTGCTGGCAGACGTCCTTCACCAGTAACACCACATGCCAGAAGACCTGAATCTGGTTCCATAACCTTATAATTAATATCTTTTAATCGCTGTATATTCTCCTGAACGATCTGGTTTTGATACATATTCGTATTCATAGCTGGTACTACAAGAACCGGTGCTGTATTAGCCAGCACCACAGTTGAAAGCAGGTCATCGGCAATACCATGAGCCATTTTACCAATAAAATTAGCCGTTGCCGGGGCGATAACTAATAAATCTAGTTGCTCAGCAATACCAATATGCTGCACTTTCCATTCTAAAGAATCTGACCATAGGTCGGTAGCCACTTCCCGTCCAGAAAGGGTTTTAAAGGTCAAGGGAGTGATAAACTTGGTTGCTGATTCTGTCATAATGACGATTACTTCCAGATCCTCTTTTTTCAACCTGCTGACTAAATCAGCTATTTTATATGATGCTATACCACCTGTTATGCCGATCCCTACTGTCCGTGCCATTCTCAGTCCTCCTTCTTGGCAACTTTTTCACCGTTCATAAGAATAACTACCTTACCATCCAGAAGTTCTTCCATGGCCATACTCACCATGGAAGATAAACGATAATCTTCATCATTTTTCTTGTTCTCAGACAGCTTTCTGGCACGTTTAGCCACCGCAACTACCACCGCATATTTACTACCACCAATATCAATTAGTTCTTTTGTGGAAGGTGGAATCAAATACCATCACCTCTTTATTTATTTTACGCGACACCGTTCTGCTAATATAATAGCTTCCAGCAGTCTCACTGCTTCCTGCAGATCATCATTTACTATTACATAATCGTAATGAATATACTGATCCATTTCCCATTTACAGGTCGATAAGCGTTTTTGTATGCTTTCGGGAGAATCTTTCCCCCTTAAATTTAAACGGCTTTCCAAGTCATCAACACTGGGAGGTTGTATGAAAATAAAAACTCCTTCGGGGAAATTTTTTTTGATTTGCATGGCACCCTGGATATCTATTTCCAGAAGAACGTCATTTCCTTTCTCCAGATGATCCTGAACAAAAGCTGCCGGCGTCCCATAGTAGTTGTTATAAACTTTAGCATATTCAAGAAACTCATTATTGTTTATCATGTGTTCAAAATCCGCCCGGCTTAAAAAATAGTAATCCCTGCCATGCAACTCTCCACTTCTAGGTGGACGGGTTGTAGCAGAGATTGATAGATATACATCCGGCATTTTGGCTAGAAGACGTTTACAAATCGTTCCTTTCCCTACTCCAGAAGGCCCGGATATAACAAACAGTATTCCTTTTCTAGTCATGATTCATTCACTCTTCTTTATAAGTCATCGTTTTCTATATCTCTACAGGTGAGACGATTGGCCACTGTTTCTGGCTGTACTGCAGACAAAATAACATGTCCACTGTCTACCACAATAACTGCCCGTGTACGACGACCGTAAGTTGCATCGATTAAAATCCCTTTTTCGCGAGCCTCCTGAATGATACGTTTAATAGGAGCCGATTCAGGACTAACAATGGCTACAATACGATTCGCTGCAACAATATTACCAAAACCTATATTTACTAGTTTAATATCCATATATCCCGGATTCCCGGATTCACCTCCAGATCCTTCATTCAATATTTTGCAACTGTTCTCGAATTTTTTCAAGTTCCGCTTTGATGTCTACAACTATTTGACTCATTTCAATGTCATTCGCTTTAGATGCAACGGTATTAATCTCACGAAACATTTCCTGTATTAAAAAGTCACATTTCCGCCCTACCGCTTCTTCATCCTGTTTGAGCAGATCATCTAGTTGTTTACTATGACTCTTTAAACGAACAATTTCTTCCGTTACACTGGCCTTATCAGCAAAAATGGCCACCTCTTGTAACAGGCGTGTTTCATCAACAATATCCTGCTCTAATAGTTCAACAATACGTATACGCAATTTATCCTGATATTCTTTATTAACCTCCGGAGAACGTTCTTCCAAGCGTTCGACTTTACTCAATATATCCTGATTGCGTTTTTGAATATCAGCGGCCAAATAAAGACCTTCTCGGGAACGCATATCGATCATGCTTTCCAAAGCTTGATCTAAAGCCTTTTCTACCACCATCCATACCCTGTCCAAATCTTCTTCTGCATCTGTCAGGGTAAAAACATCTGGGAGCCTAAAAACGTCCAGGAGCTTGATTTCCGGTGAAATATTTAGATATTCTGCTAAATCCTTCAAAGATTTATAATAAGCGATCGCTAATCCTTTGTCAACCTTAATGGTCCTCTGGCTATCTTCGATTTTATCAATGTTAACGGTAACTTCAATTCTCCCCCGAGCGATCCTATTCTTAATTTGACTCTTGATCGGTTCTTCAAGTGCTGCATATCGTCTGGGTAAACGACAGTGGAAATCCAAAAAACGGTGATTGACTCCTTTTATTTCGCAGCTAACTTCATAGCCTTGATCAGTGATCTGAGTTTTACCAAATCCAGTCATGCTTTTAACCATTATAAAATACAACCTTTCCTAACGTCACCAGTAATGCTGGGAGTTTTTTTTAGATTTATCCCATACTCCAATCCCTTTTCTTCCTGGATTTTCTAATCATTAAGGTTTGCAAAAAGCGAAAATATTTGAAGTAAACAAAGACCCTGCTAAGGGTTAATTTTAACATAAGAGTATCTTGTTCCAAAAAGATTTTTTCCAGTGAAGAGTAAAAATCTTACTATCATACGCGAACCAGACAATAACAGTATAAGCATCCAATGCCATGGTAAGAGATACGTTGTATGAAAGATTTGCTGTAAAAACGGCAGATAAAGAACCCCTAGGTGCATAAGGATGGAACAGCCTACAGCTACAATTAAAAATCTATTTTTGAAAAAACCCAATTCAAAAGGGGTATAGGTTTCAGAGCGACATTCAAAGACATAAAAAAGCTGGGCAAAAACCAGGGTAGTGAAAGTCATGGTCCGGGCCAGAGTTAAATCATTGCGGCATAAATACCATCCCACGCAAAACGCCAGCAATGAAATAACAGCAATATAAACACCCCGGGTAAATACCTTACGCCCTAATCCGCGGGCAAAAATGCCTTCATGGCTGGGACGAGGAGGTCTGGTCATAATGCCCGGTTCAGGAGGCTCTACACCCAGAGCCATGGCTGGCAGACCATCCGTAACCAAATTAATCCAGAGAATCTGAATCGGCAGCAAGGGTAAGGGAATAGCAAAAACACAGGCCAACAGCATAACGAGTATTTCGCCAATATTACATCCCAGCAGATAGCGGATAAATTTGCGAATGTTATCATAAATAGCCCGGCCTTCATAAACAGCATCTACAATAGTAGTGAAATTATCATCGGCCAGAATCATCGATGCAGCTTCTTTGGTTACCTGAGTTCCGTTTATACCCATGGCCACACCGATATCAGCTGATTTGACCGCTGGAGCGTCATTGACTCCATCTCCAGTCATAGCAACTACATGTTGATGCTGCTTTAAGATGGTAATAATTCTATTTTTGTGCTGAGGTGATACGCGAGCAAAGACTCGCTCATCAAGCGCACGTTTATATAATTCATCATCACTGAGCTTATCTATTTCGCTGCCATGAATAACGGCTCGATTTTTTGATATCCCTATCTCCTGAGCAATCGCTGCCGCTGTTAATGGATGATCTCCAGTAATCATGATAGGAATTATTCCAGCCCGCTGACATCTCCTTACTGAGCGACGAACTTCTGGCCGAGGAGGATCAATCATTCCACATATTCCTACCAGGCTTAAATCTTTTTCCAGACTCTCTTCTATCTTGAGCTGCTGGATCGAAGATGGCAAACGCTTGACCGCAAATCCCAATACCCGCAAAGCATCTGCTGCCCAATTTTCTTGCATTTGTTCAAAAAAACTCCGTTTTTGTGGACTCAGAGCATGCTCCTTGCCCTGCTGGTAAACTGATTTGCAAATAGGCAGCAGGCTTTCCAGAGCTCCTTTTACCAGTAACCAATACTGCCCATTTCGTTTAACAATCACGCTCATACGTTTACGTTCTGAATCAAAAGGAATTTCATGCTGAATAGGGTAGTGCTCCTGATATCCCGCCGCGGTAGTCATAATCAGCAAAGCTGCTTCCGTAGGATCGCCCTGCACTTCTATTTGATTGCCAGTAGTTTTTATTTTCGCATGGTTGCAATTAGCAGCAATACACATCAGCATCTGCATATCTTTGTTCTGCAGAGAATTAAAGGCCTTTTGTGTATCAGCATCTAGGAATCTTGCTTTAGTAGTATAGCCTTCACCTGTAATGTCAGCGTTTTGGGAAAGGGTGGCTACTTTTTTTACTGTCATCTGATTACAGGTCAGGGTTCCAGTTTTATCTGAACATATAACTGTCGTACAACCGAGGGTTTCTACTGCGGGCAGTTTGCGAACAATAGCGTTTTTCTTTGCCATACGCTGTACACCCAGAGCTAATACGATGGTAACAATAGCAGGCAACCCTTCTGGAATGGCTGCCACTGCCAGACTAATACCGGCCATCATCATGACCATAAAATCTTCCCCACGCAAAAGGCCTAATACGGTGACCAGTAAACATACCACCAGACAGATAATTATTAAGATCTTACCCAAATGATTAAGCCTGTACTGGAGAGGGGTTAAATCCTGCTGTGCACTATCAATCATTTGGGCAATTTCACCCATGATAGTCTGCATACCTACTTCTACAACGATCCCGACTCCCCTACCCCTGGTTACAGATGTTCCCATAAAGGCCATATTCTTCCGATCAGCCAGAGGGGTATTCTCCTTACAAACTACCTCCCCTGACTTGAGAACCGGAATAGATTCTCCAGATAAAGCTGATTCATCCAGTTCTAACGATGAAGTCTCTATCAAGCGGATATCTGCCGGTACTTTATCACCGCTTTCCAGGAGAACCAGATCCCCCGGCACCAAATCTCTGGCTAAAATTTTCTCTTGCTTTTGATTCCGTATCACCACTGCTTCTGGGGAAGCTAATTTTTTTATCTCGTCCAGAGACCGCTCGGCACGATATTCCTGAACAAAACCAAGTACTGCGTTAATAAAAACTATGATCATAATAGTGATGGCATCTGCCATGGCTCCTATTAGACCTGACACCACGGTTGCTGCTAACAAGACCAGAACCATGGTATCGGTAAACTGATTCAAAAAGATCGTTAGTGGATGCGGTCCTGCTTTTTGCTCTAATTGATTAAGATACCGGGTCTGCCGATCCTTAACCTGTTCTAAACGAAGACCTTTTTCTATATCTGTTTCCAGCCTGAAGGCAACTTGTTCGCCATCCAGACTCCACCACAGCTCTTTTGCCATAGTTAAGCCTCCAGCAGTCCTTTTTGACCATGCTTATTCGAGGATAAATTACAAAAGAACTGTGGACATCCCTAAAATTAATACCTATATTTTCCATTGTTTGCTATTGATAATAACAAAAAAACCACCGGATTATGAACGGTGGTTTTTTTACTTAACTATTAAGCAGGACCGATACTGGCTGCAGCTTCAGCATTAAAACTCATTTCATCAACAGTGGTAATTAAGGTTATACCATTATATTTATAGGACCTCTGTCCATCATGTATATCATAGACCCCGCAGGATTTTAGTATATAGCTGCTAACTATCTCGCCAAAAAGAATAACATAGTAGGGCCGTAGAATATTGATCTCTTCCAGCATAAAAGGAAGACAATTCATGATTTCAGTAGTGGAGGCTTTTATAGGAATACCATCACAGACCTGGTTGGTCAGTAAACACACATAGTCTTTATCAAGATATTTACCTTCTATAATACAGCTGGAACTTTCCCTAGCTGTACAGGCCTTTGGCTGACAGCGTACCAAGAAAGAATGGTAGACCCTATCGGTATCAAAACGTTCTTTGATCATATCACGCATAGCGATTACCTGGTCCATGTCTGTAGTGATATTGTTTTCACTTTCAAAAATCATCATTACATCTGGTTCCAAATCACCTTTACCAAAAGAAGGCTTCCGCATGCATTTAATCAAGCGTGGACACCGCTGACATTGATTAATACGATCTTCTAAATAAATGATTCGTTTTATATTCTGTTCTCTGGTCCCTCTTTCCATCCTTCTTCCCCTCACTTTATTGGCTCTATTATAAACCCCTCTTTTTCAGCAAGCAAACACTCCTATTATTTCCTTTTTTTAGCTTTTACTCAGTCCTTTCGACAAAGCAGATCTGAAATCCTGCTTTTACTTTAAATATATGAACGTTATAATATGCAAACTTTTCATCAAACCCTTACTATTGACGATCGGCATATTTACGCAGATAGTCCCTAGTAGAAGCAGGAATACCCCAGGTTGCGTCAGCCAGCTTCTGGCTAATATAAATACGCATGTTTTCATCCAGGTCAGGATCACAGCCATCCAGAACCAGAAAAAATGCCCGCAGTACATCCACAAAGTTAGTAAATAGCCTGTCAAGAGGCATATTCTTTAATAAAGCATCCTTTTTACCATAAAAAAATATCATACGTTTTATTACCCACAAAATTTCCGCATTACTCCATATGCGTTTATCCAATATTTCATCCAAAACCTGTTCCGGACCATAATGGAATTCTTTCTCCTCCAGTTCTTTCCATTCTGCGCTTCCTATTATTGTAGGGGGTAAGAAAAGCACATCATCATTCAAGAAAATTCCCTCCTTTAGATCTATTATAAAAAAGAAAAGCAATACATCATACTGTATTGCTTAAATATTATATAAATATAATTCATTTAAATATAGTTCATTATTATACCATTTACTAATGTAAAACTCTCCGCGCTCCAGCATAGCGAGTGCTGTAATATCTCTCATTCAATGATGACATAATAACGCCGCCACTGCTTGGGGAGCTGGAGTGAATAAATTGATTGTTACCACAATAAATTCCTACATGGTTTATACTATTGCTGCCACAGGTAAAGAATACTAAGTCACCAGGTACCAGCGCATTTCTGCTAACCGGCGTTCCGTAGGAAGCTTGTCCTCCAGCTGTCCGTGGAAGCCCTACATTAAATTGTCTATATACATAGGTGGTAAAACCGGAACAGTCAAATCCACCCGGGGAGGTGCCTCCCCAGCGATATGGAGTGCCCAAATGTCTTTGTGCTTCACTTACAATATCATATCTGCCGCGATCTCCACTTCTAGATGGTTCTGTTGTTAAAGCTGGTCTATTTTGAAAAACAGACAGCTGCTGACCTACCAGCAATAAATCACCAGTAAGATTATTCCATTGTCTGAGTTGATCGACTGTTACACCATATTGCTGGGCTATAACCCATAGGCTATCGCCCCTTTTAACGGTGTAGATTACCCCACCAGATCTGCTGGGATCAGGTGCGGACTCCTGTACAGTCTGTGTCTGCTCTTTGTTAACAGATGTTGTATAACCTGGATCCTGCAAAGCTAATACCTGTCCTACCAGTATTAAATCAGACTGCAGCCCATTTAAAGATTTAATCGCATTTACGGAGACCCCGTGTTGCTGGGAGATTCCCCAAAGCGTATCCCCTGGCTGAACCCTGTAAGCCTGAGGATTTGCTTGAACTGCAGAGCAGGTCATGGCAATAAACAATACTGTACAACAAAAGAGTAATGGTATTTTTTTCATCCTTCCCCTACCTTTCGTCTTTGTTTTTGCAACAATCTACCCTTTCTACAAAAGATAAGGGAATCCTGCCCAATTTTTATTTATTTTTTATTCTTTCTTTTTGGCGTTACAATAATTATACAAGCGCCGCAGGTTGGTTGCATCAATAGAGGCCATCCCCAGATGATTTCTATTTTCTTCGCCGCCGGGACCATGAAAATCTGAGCCCCCTGTAATCAGGAGATTTTCTTGTTGCGCCATAGCAAGAAAATATTCTATCTGTTCAGAACTGTGTTGAGGATAATAGACTTCTATCCCCTCAATGCCCAGATGGATTGTCTCCGTAATTTTACCAGGATCGCGTATCAATCCAGGATGAGCAAGAACTGCTACCCCTCCTGCTTCCTTAATCAAGTGAATAGCCTCTGCTGGTTGAAATTTATATCGGGGCACATAAGCAGGCTTACCCCGCCCCAGCAGTTTCAGGAAGGCTTCATCAATGCTGCGCACATAAGCATTCTCTATCAGAGCTCTGGCAATATGTGGTCTGCCGATCATTTCACCTTCAGCTAGGTTTTTTACCTGCTCCATTTCAATCTTGTAGTTCATTTCCTGTAAAGTATGAACTATTTTTTGCGCCCTTTGATATCGCAACTGGCGTATTTCGACTAGGCGATCCAGCAGTGGACGGTAAAGCGGATTGATAAAATAGCCCAGGATATGGATTTCGTTTTCATCCCATTCAGTATTCATTTCAATCCCGGGAATAAAGGTAAAATCAAGGGGCTCTTTCTGTAAAAATTCTTCCGCCTCCCGTAGCCCTGATACGGTATCATGGTCTGTAATCGCCAGACCAGATAAACCAGCTCGATAGGCCTTTTGGATCACTTCCGCAGGACTTAAGACGCCGTCTGATGCAGTGGTATGAACATGTAAATCATACTTCATGACGATTGCCTCCATTTATACAGTTTATACTGTTTTAAAGTACTCGCTGCATGGTTCTAAGTGCATTTTTATTTAAGATTGCTTCAATTTCCTGCTTCGTAAAACCGCGATCTTGCAGCAGTTTTTTCATTTGGCTATATCCACTGACATTAGCAACAACCATATTATCTGCGCCATCAAAATCTGATCCCAGCGCAATATGTTTGACTCCAATTAGATCTGCAATGTAAGCAATATGATCAAGCATAGCATCAACCGTAGCACTACCAGTGCTTACAAATTCTTCTACTTGTGTAATGCCGATAATCCCACCGTTTTCAGCCAAGGCCTTTAATTGCTGATCATTTAAATTACGAGGATGGGAACATAAGGCCCGGGCATTGGCATGGGTTACAAAAACGGGTTTTTGATAATGTTCTAAAACATCATAAAATCCCCTCTCACTAATATGAGCTAGATCCAGCATTACATTCATTTCGTTTATCTTTTCAAGCAGTTTACGTCCCATTTTACTCAGCCCTCCACCCTGTGGATCTTCGGCTACCCCGTCGGCAAGCATGTTGCGCTGATTCCAGGTTAATCCTAAGCTGCGCAAACCTAAGCGGTACAAGATGTTAATGAGCTCCAGATCATTACTGATGCAGTCAGCGCCCTCTAAATGAAGTATACAGCCAATCTTATCTGTTTCTTTCCTGGCCATGATATCCTGGTAGCTGTAGATGGGATAAAGGTATTCCTGATACATTTGCAAGGATTGCTGGTAGTACTCAATTTGCAGTAAAATAGTTCGCAGGGCAACATCTACACTTCCCGGCCTAGCAAACAAAGCAAAGTATTGAATCAAAACTCCTGCCTGCCGGGCTCGTTTAATATCAAACTGCCCGCTGTTGGAATAAAAAGATTCTCCAACGGTAAACAGGCGGGATACGGTATCACAATGAAGATCAATTATGTTCATAGCAGGTTCTCCTTTTTATTTTGTATTAAGCAAAATAAAAACCTGCTTAATAAAAGCAGGTTTTCTTATGTCTTATTGTAAACGATATGGGAGCCTATTAAAAATCCTATCTTGGTTCAATGATTAGTTTTATCGCCGTCCGCTCTTCCCCATCAATCATAATGTCAGTAAAAGCAGGAATACATATTAAGTCCATACCACTCGGAGCAACAAATCCTCGAGCGATCGCTATAGCCTTTACAGCTTGATTGATAGCACCTGCCCCAATGGCCTGAATTTCCGCGGCCCCCTTCTCGCGTAAAACTCCTGCCAGTGCACCAGCAACTGAATTGGGACTGGATTTAGCTGATACCTTCAATACTTCCATCAGATGACCTCCCTCGATAATAGTGACCTCTTTTGCAAATGATTTGACAGGTTGCTCTCTAGGGTTATATTCTAAGTTGTTTCAGCAAATCCTTCTTTTTTGTATAAAGTTTTGGAATTAATTGCATGTTGAGCAGGACTGAGGGAGAATATTATTTCAAATAATAGGAAAATCGTTCGATGGTTTTTACTGAACATGTATCATCATCTAGGTCTAATATAACCCCTTCAATTTGTGGGGTTCCTTTCGCTACATTGAAGCGAATCGGTCTGCCATTAAGAAATTTAGTTACCACTGTATCTGCATCCATACCTAGAACAGAATGACAGGGACCGGTCATCCCCAGATCAGTAATATAGGCTGTTCCCTTCGGCAGTAACTTTTCATCACTGGTCTGGATATGTGTGTGTGTACCTACAACAGCCGTGACTCTACCATCCAGATAATAGCCCAGAGCAACTTTTTCTGAAGTCGCCTCGGCATGAAAATCGACGATAACATAGTCGGCCTGACCTTCAATCTCATTTAACAATTCGTCTGCAGTTCGAAAAGGACAATCAAGTGGGGTCATAAAGACCCGCCCGGATAGATTGATAACCGCAATGCGCATATTGTATCCAGCGGTATAAATATGATAGCCTTGACCGGGACAATCTCCGGGATAATTGGCTGGTCTTATCACCCGGTACTCGTCATCAATAAAGGAAAAAATTTCCTTATTGTCCCATACATGATTCCCCATAGTCAATACATCGATGCCAGAATTAATCAATTCCTCCTTAACTGCCTCAGTAAGACCTCGACCGCCAGCAGCATTTTCCCCGTTGGCAATTACGAAGTCGATGGCTTTCTCTTTTACTATCTCTGGCACCATTTCACCGACGGCTCGACGGCCTGGTTTGCCTACAATATCACCTATCAACAGTATATTCAAAATAATATTCCCCCAGAGTTTAATATATAACTATCATTGCCATAAAACGCTATATGAAAACACAGGGTCGTGATCACGACCCTGTGTTTATCCATTTCTTATTTTGCATATTCAACTTGTCGGGTTTCCCTTATGACCACAACTTTAATTTGACCCGGATAATCCAGCTCTTCTTCTACTTTACGGGCAATATCTTTTACTAAAGTAATGGCCTGCAAATCGTCAATTTCATCAGGCTTAACAATAATTCTTATTTCTCTGCCTGCCTGAATGGCAAAGGATTTTTCTACCCCGGCAAAGGAATCTGCTAAACCTTCCAGCTTTTCAAGTCGTTTGATATAAGCCTCCAGGGTTTCTCTTCTTGCACCTGGCCTGGAAGCAGAAATGGCATCAGCTGCCTGCACCAAAACAGCTTCAATGCTTCGTGGTTCAATGTCACCATGATGAGCCTCTATACCATGAATAACATTTTTGTTTTCGCGATATCTTTTGGCCAGATCCACGCCTATTTCTACGTGAGGACCAACCACTTCATGATCAACGGCTTTGCCGATGTCATGTAGTAATCCGGCTCTTTTAGCCAGCATACTATCAGCATCTAACTCTGCGGCCATAATTCCAGCTAAATGAGCTACCTCAATGGAATGCTGTAATACGTTTTGTCCGTAACTGGTACGATACTTTAAACGTCCCAGGAG